>CAZVBH010000006.1:0-47355 GCA_964625275.1 uncultured Lachnoclostridium sp. | reverse complement strand
TAATGTCTAAATCAGATTTTGCAAGAGCAGATTCGGTTACAATTTTAGATGCTGATACAACTGAAGTCTCGGATGGCTGTATTTATTTAGGTGTTTATGGAACCTATTATACAGATGCACAGGCAGCTCTTGAGCGAATCAATGAAATCAGATATGAGGCCTGCGTGGAAGGTGTGCCTAATCCTAATAATACTTCAGTTCCCTTGACTGTTGATGATTATGTACCTATTCAGTGGTCATCTACGCTTGAAAAGATTGCAAGAATCAGAGCGGCAGAGGCTGCCTTCACTATTTATCATGAACGTCTTAATGGCAGCAGTATCTTTACGGTATCTTATGACGGAATGAAGTCAAACTGTGAAGATTTAGCATGGGATTATACCAGCACCAATACAATGGTTTATGGAATAAATTTATGGTACTCAGAAAAGTCAGACTGGCTGGGGGTCTGTGATGGAAGCATTTCTGCCTCCAGTGTTCAAACAGGACATTACACCAGCATAATTAATCCCAAATATAGATATATCGGCATTGGTGATTTTTACACCAATGACACATATTATCCAAATACAACTGCTGCAGCTATGTCTAGAACTACAGATGAACTAGATACAACTATGCTGCCCGGAGAAGAAAATGTAATTCAAAAACTTGAAGTAGATGAAAGCAATGTTAAGGAGTATTACATTGATGGCTCTTCTACAGTAGGTGTAGGAAATACTACGTCTTTACAGGCAATGGCCAAAATTTCATATACTAATAAGCTTTCATTAACATATACAGGCACTATGTACTGTGTAGATGATATTACATATACTTCATCAGATACTTCCGTATTAACAGTAGATTCTGATGGTACTGTTACCGGTATTTCATATGGAACTGCAACAGTTACAGCTTACATGAGCGGAAAAGAGCTTGCTACTTTTGAAATGAATGTAATTTGTAAAGACGGATGCGATTTGGGTGATTATGACAGTGACTATCAGGTATCCGGTACCTGTGCAATATGCGGTTATTCAGCAACCTATACAGTACCTTCAAAAATGCTCGTATACTGGAAGAATAGTACTTCAGAAGATAGTTATTATTATTCTTCTATTCCGTCATCTAATCCTGAAGGTTCTTCTTTAATATGTTATTTGAAATATATAAATGGAGACTCAGGATATTCAGATATTCTTGTTGAGTGTTCTAATCCTGAACTTTTACAGGTTCCCGAAAAATTAACTAATACATCAGTATATAGTTTTAAGGTTTTAGGTGCAGGAACTGTTACACTTACTTTGACACCAAAGTACAATCCAAGCTTAAAGAAAACCTATACTGTTAAGCTTACGCATCAGTTTGGTGAATGGATAACATATAAAGAGCCTACATGCTCGGAACTTGGTGAGAGCAGAAGATATTGTTCTGAATGTAATGAGTATGAAAGTAAGACTATTGATACCACAGAACATACACCGGTTATTGATGATGCTGTGGCTGCAACCTGTACCGTTACAGGACTAACGGAAGGAAGTCATTGCTCAGTATGTGGTGCAGTAATTGTTGCACAGACTCCTACAGCTACAATTGCTCATACACCGGTTATTGATGAGGCTGTAGCTGCGACATGTACAGTCACAGGACTTACAGAAGGAAGTCACTGCTCAGTATGTGGTGCGGTAATTGTTGCACAGACTTCTACAGCTACGATTGCTCATACTGCTGTTACAGATCAGGCCGTAAGAGCAACCTGCTCAGCTACTGGACTCACAGAAGGAAGTCATTGTTCAGTATGTGGTAAAGTAATTGTTAAACAGGAAGAAACTACTGCAACACCGGGTACAGGTCACAGTTACTATATGTCTACCATAGCTCCTACATGTTCAGAACAGGGTTATGATATATATGTATGCGCATATTGCGGAGATTATTTCATTAATAATTATAAAGCTACGATTGCTCATACTCCTGTAACTGACAATGAGGTGGCAGCTACCTGTGATTCTACGGGACTCACAGAAGGAAGTCATTGCTCAGTATGTAATGCAGTACTGACAGTTCAGAATGAGATTGCAAAAACTGCTCATGATTATGAGTATGTATCTCATGCTTGGAATGATGATTATAGTACATGTACAGTTTTGCTTCAGTGCAAAAATTATGAAAGCCATCTTTCGGAATATAAATTAACAATTACCCAGGATTATGAAGAAGGTTCAAAATGTGATGAACCCGGAATTGTAACCTTTATTGCATCCGGTAATATCGACGGACTTGATTTGAAATTTACAGAGACAAAAGAATTAGGTGCAATTGGACATTATTATCAGGCGGTGGTAACGGTGCCTACCTGTACAGAAAAGGGTTATACAACTTATACCTGTGAAAGATGTGGAGACAGCTACGTTGATAATTATGTAAATATAATAGATCACACTTCGGCAGTTTTAGAGGCAGTTGCCTCAACCTGCTCAGCAACCGGACTTACAGAAGGAAGTTATTGTTTGGTATGTGGTGCTGTTCTTATGAAACAGGAAACTACTGAAATGATAGCACATACACCTAAAACACTAGAAGCAGTTGCTTCTACTTGTTCCAGTACAGGTTTGACAGAGGGAAGTATCTGTACCGTTTGTGGAGAAACAATTATTCCACAGCAGACAGTTGAAAAGCTCCCTCATACAGTTGTTATTGATTATGCTTATGAACCTACCTGTACCAGTACAGGCCGAACTGAAGGAAGTCACTGTCATATATGTCAGACTGTCATAAAAGCTACTAATACTATTGCTAAAATTGAGCATACAGTAGTAATTGACAAGGCTGTTACACCTACTTGTACTAAATCCGGAAATATTGAAGGAAGCCATTGTGCAGTATGTAATTATACTTTTGTATATCCAACAGAAATTCCAGCCTATGGTCATAGTTATAGCTTGACTAAAACAGTTTCTGCAACTTATGTAAGCACAGGTTACAAACTATATAAATGCAGTCGCTGTGATGTAACGAAGAAAACAACAATTGCAAAGCTTACATTAGCTACGCCGGCTGTTTCACTTAGTAACACATCCGGTGGCGTGAAGATTAGTTGGAATAAAATTACAGGAGCTAAGGGCTATTATGTATATAGAAAAGCTTCCGGTGATAAGTCTTGGACAAGAATTTCAACAATCACCTCAGCAGCTACGGTTTCCTATACTGATACAAAGGCATCTGCCGGCAAGGTTTATTATTATACTGTTAAAGCCTATGGAAAGACTGGAAGTACTACATATTACAGCAGCTATTTAACAAACAAATTGATTAAATGCCTTACGCAACCTACGGTTACGCTTAATAATATATCTACCGGAGTTAAGATAAGCTGGAAGAAGATTACCGGCGCAAGCGGATACTATGTTTACCGCAGGACAGTATCGGGAAAATGGAATTTGATTTCGACAATAACGTCAGCATCTACTGTTGCATTTACTGATACAAATGCTGTAGCAGGCACCACATATTATTATACTGTAAAAGCTTATGGCAAGTCTGGAAGCAGTACATATTACAGCAGCTATGTAATTAATAAAACTATAAAACATCTCAAGCAGCCTACAGTTACACTTTCAAAGGTATCAAAGGGTGTTAAAATTGCCTGGTCAAAGATTACAGGTGCAAGTGGCTATTATGTCTATCGCAAAACTGCTACAGGAAGTTGGTCAAGAATTAAGACAGTTACCTCAGCTTCAACACTTAATTATACAGATACAACTGCAAAGAGTGGTACTACTTACTATTATACAGTAAAAGCTTATAGCGGTAGCTTCTACAGTGCGTATGTAACTAACAAGAGCATAAAATATAAAAAGTAAAATAAGTAAGAGACCGACCATAGTAATTATGGCCGGTCTTTTATTGATTTTGCAATTTCCTCTTGCTATTTTTCTATTATCATATATAATCTGAAATCGTAATCAATTAATCTCGGCAAGTTTTATATAGAATTTATAAATAGAGATTTTTTTGATAATATTATATATAAAAATTTAAGGAGCATCTATGCAAAAAATCGATTATGTACTTGATTTTGCAGTTCATCTCGGAAGAGAAATGTTGGAATGTGGTGCAAATCTTGAAAGAGTAAATCTTACAATGGAAATTATCTGCAAAACATATCAGCTTAGAGAAGTAACTATATTTGCACTTAGCAGTTATCTCTCGGTTAGTGCAAAGGAACTGGGAGGAGAGACTTGTATCAGACAGACCGGTATACCGGTAAACGGACTTCATCTTGAAAAACTTAAAAAACTTAACAATCTTTCGTACAAAGTTCAATCTGAGAAGCCTGCCCCGGAAAAATTAGAGGATATGCTTTTTGAGACGCTGATGACTCCTACCTATCCTACCTATATTAACCTGATTGGCTATTTGATTGCAATGATGAGTCTTTGCAGAATATTTGGAGGAACGATTACGGATGTTTTGATTGCAAGTCTAAATACAGTAATTTTATTTTTTATATCAAATATTTTTGCAAGAGAAAAATTAAATCGAATAATTACAAATATAGTAACCATGTTTATTTGTGGTTGCATTGCCATTTTCTTTACGTCGATAAATTTTTCACAAAATGTGTCTGTAATAATAATTACAAATGCATTTTATCTTATACCAGGAATTCCTATGGTAAATGCAGTTAGAAATATTATATGTGGAAATGAAATGAATGGAATACTTGAGTTACTTAAGGTCTTTCTCGAGGTTGGTACAATAGTAGCAGGCCTATATATAGCTTTCTTCTGCTTTGGAAGCTGGGATATGTTCTTTTGATAAAGTGATGGGCCACGAAGTGGCTTTGAGTTTTAATAGTTTATTTTGAATTTTGACTGAGTAGCTTTCAACTAAATTATTAGCGCTTAGTTGAACATGAAAGGATTTATTATGGCAAATGTCGAATTAGTAATATTATCATTTTTTGCATCAGTTGGGTTTGGCATAGTTTTCCAAATTCATAAGGATGATTTGATTCTTGCGGGACTTGGTGGCGCAATTACAAGAATTTTTTATATAATTTTTATGTGTTTTATTCCTTATAGGATTGTTTATGCTGCACTTTCAGCTTTTATAGCTGCTTTTTATGCCGAAATACTCGCTACTAAAAGAAAAGTGCCGTCTACTTTGTTCCTATATCCTGCAATAATACCACTTATTCCGGGAGATCTTCTTTATTATACAATGGGAGGAGCAATTTTAGGTGATAAAGTAATGCTGAAGCACTATGGAGAAAATTGTCTGCTTGCACTGCTTGGAATTTCTATCGGATTTGTAGTGTGCTCAAGTGTATCCCATTACATCAGAAAGAAAAATTTGCACAAGCTTTTTAACTTTATTTAACCTGAGCCACAAAGTGGCCTTAAGGTTATGAGCAAGTAGCGAAGCGGACCTGGAATATTCGCTTTGATAAGTCCCTATCCACTATGAAAGGTGGTTAGGGACTTTTTTGGTAATATTGTATGATAAAAATTTTACGAAATGTAATAATTGTCCGAAAAAATGTAATAATTAATTTTCTACGAGATGATTTGATATGGTATAATAAGTTTGAACTAGGTTCGTTAAAAATCAATTGGTGAAAGGATTTATTGTAGATGTTCAATAATGACATTTAAGAATTTATTGTAAAGTTTTATGATTCAATTAAATGATTTATTGCAAATATTCAATAAAGAAATTCAAGCATTTATGGGTATAAATAATTCGAAAGAGAAAGATAAAAAATTAAAAACTGAAGATATTATTGAGATGCTTACATCACTTTCAAAGGTTTACTATTGTGTTTATTATCTTAATATGAAAAATGGTAGCTTTGTTGAGCTTAATGCCAGAGATAATGTAGTACACAGCATGATTGGCGAAACCGGTAATTCGCAGGAAAAGCTTGATTTTATGACCTCGAAGTTGGTCTCTGATGAGTTTATTGGAGAAGTCAGAGAGTTTACTGATTTAAGAACTCTAAATGAACGATTGAAAAATAAACACTATATAACAATTGAGTTCATTAGACGTAAAACCGGTTGGGTGCAGGGCTATTTTATAGCAGGTGACAGAGATGATGAGGGCAATTTAAATCATGCATTTTGGGCTGTTCGTGAGATAAATGATGAAAAGAAGCGAGAGGCGGCACTCTCTCAAAAAATTGAAAATGGTATTCGTGAGCAGCTTGAACAGACAGTTCAGCTTAAAAAGCAGTATGAAATAGTGGAAGCGTTAAGCAGCGATTATCTCAATGTATTTAATGTTAATTTAGAAACAAATACAGCAACTATTATTAAGCTGGATGGCTATGTAACGAAGGGAATTAACAGAAACCAGGAGGTTTATGCTTATGATCGCCTTTATAAGCAATATGTAAAGGACAGAGTTTACATAAATGATCAGGAGCTGATGCTTTCAGCAATGAGTGCAAAGGAGGTCATTAAGGCTCTTGAAACTGATAATGAATATGTAGTCAGTTATCGGGTAATCGAGGACGGAGAGCTTCATAATTATCAGTTTAAATATATTAAAGCAGAAAAAAGCTTTGGCTACAGTAATGTTATAGCAGGCTTCCAAAACATAGATAAGCTGGTACAGGCAGCCATTGAAAGAGAAAAACTGATTATTAAATCTGAGACAGACATTATGACAGGAGTCTTAAACCGAGGCAGTGGCGAGATGAAATCCACTAAAGCAATTGCCAAGGAACAGGGCGGTATGCTTTGCATCATGGATTTAGATAAATTTAAGACTATAAATGATACCTATGGTCATCTCGTAGGAGATACTGTAATCATAGCCTTTGCAAAGTGTCTTAAAAATACTTTTCGTGATAATGATATTGTATTCCGTCTTGGTGGCGATGAATTTGCAGTATTTATGGTTGGCGAGATAGCAATGTCTGACGCAGTTAAGGTTTTGGAAAGATTAAAGAAAAATATTTATAATATTGATATACCGGAATTGGGAACCAGAAAGGTAGAGGTAAGTATTGGAGCCTCTATAGTAAAACCGGACGAGGGTGTCAGCTTTGAGGAGGTTTACAAAAGAGCAGATACTTGCGTATATAAGAGCAAAAAAGAAGAAGGAACCTATATTACATTCTTTGAAGCTTGATTTGAGACGCTCTGTCAATTGGCAGAGCGTTTCTTAGGGTATAAGTAAATAAATAACAATGATTTTCTAAATTACTGTATTGCTTTTATTGAAGCCTATTTGCATGTAAAAAATTATAATATATAACTTTACCATAAACTTAAAAACAATCCCATAAATTATTGAAGAATTTTTATTTGTATGCTATGATAACTATGTATGTTTATATACAATAATATGTCATCGTTCAGGAGATTTTAATGTTTGATAAAAGGTGTAACAAATTTAGTGGCAGACAGCTTTGCATAGTCATGGTATTGTCTGCTTTTGCTATGTCCGGTTGTGAATCAGACTACCAGGGCGGACTTAGAACCGGTCCAACAATTACACCGGCACCTTCTATAGCTACAGAATCAGAGGCTGATACCTATTCATTAAATATGTCAGATGAAGAGATAGAAGAGGTCCTCGTAGGCGTAAAGGAGAGGGCTCTTGAGCAGGAGGTTAGCTACAATTTTGAAATAACTGATGACATGACTGCTGAAAAAAGTGAACATGATGATGGCTCCTCGGAGGTTTTTGTCTATGACAGCGATGACAACATGCTTGCAATCCTTGTCTATCAGGACAGAGCTTTAACCAGAGCAGATATTGATAATTACGAAAATGGCGTTGTTGTGAGTGGCTGTATTTACGAAGATGACATCTTGACTACTTACTATGAAACAGCTGAGCTTAATGGAAGCTTTAGAGTTGAGGTACATTTTCGTGATGGAGAGCCTTATGAATATGAGGTAACTACAGGCTATAACGAGACAAAAATTTTTAATTGAATTTTTTGATTATACTAGCCAAAAATCATAATATGAGCTATAAATATTATATTAGAGTAAAAAAAATTAGGAGGATTTTAATCCATGATACAGGCTGCAAATGTAACACTCAGACTTGGCAAAAAAGCTTTGTTTGAAGACGTTAACATCAAATTTACAGAAGGAAACTGCTATGGAATTATTGGTGCCAATGGTGCCGGCAAATCAACCTTTCTTAGAATTTTAAGTGGTAGGCTTGAGCCTTCAAAGGGTGAAGTAATTATTACTCCGGGCCAGAGACTTTCATTCCTTGAACAGGACCACTTCAAATATGATCAGTACAATGTACTTGATACCGTAATTATGGGAAATAAGCATCTTTACGAAATTGGTAAGGAAAAGGATGCTATTTACATGAAAGAGGATTTCTCTGAAGAGGATGGTGTCAGAGCTGCTGAGCTTGAAGCAGAATATGGCGAGCTCGGAGGCTATGATGCTGAGACAGATGCGGAAAAGCTCCTCAATGGTCTTGGAATAGATACAGACCTTCATTATGTTATGATGTCTGAGCTGAATGGTGGCCAGAAGGTAAAGGTTTTACTTGCACAGGCTCTTTTTGGCAATCCTGACATACTTCTTTTAGATGAGCCTACAAACCACTTAGACATTGATGCTATCAGATGGTTAGAGGAATTCTTAATTGGTTTTGAAAATACAGTTATCGTTGTTTCGCATGACCGTTATTTCTTAAATAAGGTTTGTACTCATATTGCGGACATTGATTATGCTAAGATTCAGCTCTATGCCGGTAACTACGATTTCTGGTATGAGTCAAGTCAGCTGATGGTTAAGCAGATGAAGGAAGCTAACCGAAAGAAAGAGGAAAAAATTAAGGAGCTTCAGGAATTTATCCAGCGTTTCTCTGCAAATGCATCTAAGTCCAAGCAGGCTACAGCTCGTAAGAGAGCACTTGAAAAAATTGAGCTTGATGATATCAGACCATCAAGCCGTAAATATCCTTATATCGATTTTAAGCCAAATCGTGAAATTGGAAATGAGGTTCTTACAGTAGAAGGACTTTCAAAGACAATCGATGGCGTTAAGGTTTTAGATAATGTCAGCTTTATACTTGGTCGTGAGGACAAGGTGGCATTTGTCGGAAGCAATACACTTGCAACCACAACACTTTTTAAAATTCTTGCAGGTGAGCTTGAACCTGACGAGGGCAGTTATAAATTTGGCGTAACCACCACTCAGGCATATTTCCCAAAGGATAACACAGCATTATTTAAGGGTGATGAGCAGATTGTTGACTTCCTTATGCCATTCTCACCGGAGAAGGATGTTACATATGTACGAAGCTTCCTTGGAAGAATGCTTTTTAAGGGTGAGGACGGAGTTAAGCCTGTAAATGTACTTTCCGGTGGCGAGCGTGTACGAGTAATGCTTTCAAAGATGATGCTTCTTGGAGCAAATATTCTTATCCTCGATGAGCCTACAAACCACTTGGATATGGAATCTATTACCGCACTTAACAATGGACTTATAAAATATCCTGGTGTTGCTTTATTTACTTCACAGGATCACCAGTTTGTACAGACCATTGCAAATCGTATAATGGAGCTTACCTCTGATGGCAAGCTTATAGATAAGATTACTACCTATGATGAATACCTTGAGGACGAGGATGCCAGAAAGCGTCAGATGGTTCAGGAGGTTGAAGCCGAAATCGAAGATGGCGGTGACGACGAAGAGGAGTAATCCTTAGGACAGTTTCAATTCATGACAACTCACAGCTTATTTTCTGATTCATGCTGCCATGAACTGTAGTTTTATTTATTTTTGTAATTTAAGGATAAGAGTTAATGACAGATTTACAATATTTCCCAGGTGATTTTATGACCTTGGGAGTAACACATATGGGTAGGAATGTTAATTTTGCAGTGGCAGTTGGTGATACCGATGAGGTAATACTTAAGCTTTATAAAAATGCTGCAGATGCCCGTCCAGAGCATGTAATTAAATTAACTGGAGAATTTAAGGAAGGTAATATCTTTGCCGTAACAATTAAAAATTTTACCGGCAAGGGTTATACCTATATTTACGAGGCGAAGGGTGTAAGCTTTATTGATCCTTACGCTAAGCTTATAAGTGGTAGAAGCAACTATGGCAAGCAGCTTTCCTCCAAGCAGAAAAAGCTTGTTCGTGCATATGTTTCAGAAAATACTTTTGATTGGAATCGCGATAACCAGGAGAAAAAGCCTGGAATTGATTTTCAGGATTTAATTATTTATAAGCTTCATGTCAGAGGCTTCTCTAAGCTGGCAGGCGGACTTCATAAGGGTACCTATAGAGGAATTACTGACAGGGTATCTTATCTTAAGGAGCTTGGCATTAATGCCATTCTTCTGATGCCATGCATGGAATATAATGAAATTTATGATTCGGAGCCTGAGGCTGGTGTTCCGGAGTTTGTTTCATCCAGATTTTATAAAGGAAATGACTATAAAGCTGAGCTTCCAGACGACGATGCGCCGGTTATAATTGACCCAATGAAGGGCGGAACTGCTGTATCTGATTTACCATATCTTGGTGATATCAAGTCGAAGGTTAATTATTGGGGCTATACCGGCTTCTATTATTTCTTTGCACCTAAGGCATCCTATGCCTATGCACCTGAAAAGGCCGATTATGAGTTTAAGCAAATGGTTGCAAAGCTTCACAGTGAAGGCATCGAGGTTCTCATGGAGGTGAGTATCCCAAGAGCAACTAATCGTTCAATGATGCTGGATGTTCTCAGATTTTGGGTGAGAGAGTATCATATTGACGGCTTCAAGCTTAATCTTGATTGTATTGATGCAAGCCTGATTGCCTGCGATCCTTATTTAAGTACGGTTAAGCTTATTGGCAGCGGATGGAATACTGATGAAATTTATCCTAGGGAGTACACTCCTGATGTAAAAAGACTTGGCATTTATGATGATTCCTTCAGCCATGATATGCGACGCTTCTTAAAGAGTGATGAAGGCTTTGCCGGACAGGCTGTTGGTCACATTACTGAAAATGCCGGTAAAACCATGAAGATAAATTATATTACTGACCACAATGGCTTTACACTTGCAGATCTCTATATGTATGATATGAAGCACAATGAGGAAAATGGCGAGCATGGTCGCGATGGCTCTGACTACAATTACAGCTGGAACTGTGGAACTGAAGGACCGGATAATCGTAAGAAAATTCGTGAGCTGAGAATGAAGATGCGTAAAAATGCAATGGCAGTTCTGTTACTTAGCCAGGGTGTTCCGGTAATTCTTGCTGGTGATGAATTTGGTAATTCTCAGCAGGGCAATAATAATGCTTATTGTCAGGACAATGAAACCGGATGGCTTAATTGGAAGAAGACCAAGGCTGAAACAGCATTTTTTGAATATGTTAAGACTTTAATTGCATTCAGAAAGTCTCATCCTGTACTTCATAATAAGGTAGCCCATAAGAGCATGGATTATCTCCAAAGTGGAATACCTGATTTATCGGTACATTCACAGCAGGCCTGGTATCCTGATTATAATTATTATAACAGATGCATTGCCATTCTTTATTCTGGCGATTATGCTTTGATTGACAGAGTAAATAAGGATGACAGCTTTTATATCGCAATTAACATGTATTGGGATGAAAAGGAATTTGAGCTTCCTCATTTGCCGGTAGGCTTATCATGGAGCTTTGAAATGTCTACCGATGCTTCAGAATATAAAAATGGAGATAAGGTTGAAACACCTACCATAAAATTACCTGGTAGGGCAGTAGTTATTCTTAAAAGTGTTAAAGCACCGCTGCTTAAGAAAAATCTAAAGCAGCAGAATACAAAGAAGCCGGTAATAACTAAAGCAGCAGAAGATAAAGAAGCCGGTAATGACTAAATGCCTTAAAAATTATATTAGGAGATAAGAATGACCAGTTTTATTTTAAGAATTATTGCACTGGTGTCAGTTACATGTAATTGCGTTGCAATTGCACTAGTTGATGGTACGACACATTATGCTATATATATGTGCCTTAGAAGTGTCGGACAAATGGCAATTCCCATTACGGCATTTTTAGTTGTTGAGGGCTTTCATCATACGACTAACAGAAAATTTTATTTTTTGAGACTTTTTGCTTTTGGAATTGCAGCAATGATGCCATATCTTTATATGTCTAATGTAGGACTTAATATAGTTGCAAATGCAATAAACAACTATTATGCCGGCAATATTCCTTCTGAGCTTACTTCCTACAGCGATGCTTTAGCTTCAATGCAGGCTACTATTGGCGACTACTGCTATACCTATTATTCAGATTTACTTTCAGCTACAGGCTCGGCAATCATAGATCCGATGGTTACACTTTCCTTTTCCTTGCTGATGGTTATTTTACTTGATAAGGTTCGTGCAAAATATTATGGCTATAAAAAATTTAATTTTATAGCTCTGACAACGCTCATTATTTTAGCAACCATTCTTGTTGAAATTTTCCTCTACATGGAAGAGTGCATTTATATTCCATTGTTTGTTTGTCTGTTTTATTTTCAGCGAGGCAATAGACAGTCAATAGCGATTATGTCAGTAATTATAAGTATTCTTTTCTACACCTCAGGCAGCATCACTTATTCATCAGCAATAGTTGTGGCAGTGCTTGTTATACTTTCCTATAATGGAAAAGAGGGCATTCAAAAGTATGAAATTGCCGCTGCTGAAGCTGAAAATAAGCAACGTGCTTCAAGGATTAGCAAAAATGGTAAGAATACATTAGCAGAAACAGGAAAAAATCATAAAGGCCTGAAAAAATCAGCAGGCTCATCAAGAGTAAATGGTCCTAAGATTAAGACCTCGTTCTTGGTTTGGAAATATGTAATGTATGCTTATTATCCTGTTTCAATTATTGTTATTTATGAGCTTTCAAAGGTTATTTAAGCTGTTAAACCTTTAACTTTCTAAGGCTCTTAATACTAATTATACAGATATAATCTTGATATTTTCTCCCTCACCGTAAGGTGGGGGATTTTTTTTATATTTAACCTTATCTGACTTTTCAGCATCAGTAGGAGGCTGGACTCATACTGATGGGCCACGAAGTGGCTTTAAGGTTATGAGCAAGTAGCGAAGCGGACCCGGAATATCCGCTTTGATGATTGAAAATAATCATATCAGTCAATAAATATATTGAAGTATTTATATAAAATGTGCTATACTTTAAATAACTATAATTAACATAGGGTAACTATGTGCCGGAGGAGCTATGGTCAATATTTCAAAAATAAGACTAATGACAAAGTGCGCAGCTTATGAAAAGCATGGAGGAGAAGAAGATATTGAAATATCGGGCTACTATAAGTCTGATTACATGAGACTTTCAATTACAAAAGCGATTGTAAGGTCTACCATTGGTTTTATAGGAATTTTAGGCTTGTATATACTTTATAATTTCAATTCTTTTTTAGAAATTGCTTTTACAATAGATTATCGTGAGCTTGGTTATAAGCTTTTGGCTGTTTATTGCTTACTTTTGGCTATTAGTACATCCTTAAGCTGCATACTTAGTAATTTTAAGTATAAGGAAAGTAGTGAAAGACTATCAAAATATTATGATACTTTGACAAAAATAAACCGGCTAAATGAGCAGGATGAAAGAATTAAGGACCTGGAGGTTTAGATGACTCAGCTTATTTCAATAAGAACAAAATTTTTAGAATTATACCAAAGAGCCGGTACTATTATTAACGCTTCATGTAAATTTATTTTTGCATTTATTATTTTGATGTCGGCAAGGAGTATGACAGGCTATAATGAGCTTTGCTCAAAGGTTTTTGTAGTTTTGCTACTATCTCTTGTAATGGCATTTCTTCCTTCGGTAGCGAATTTAATTATTGCTATTTTTTATCTGGCTCTACAGCTCTATACAGCATCAATTATGATGTCAGCAACTATAATAGCAATTGCAATCATTTTGTTTTGTTTTTTTGTAAGATATATTCCAAAGTATAGTGATGCAATAATGGCTATGCCTGTTTTGTATGGCATAAGGCTTCCATTTACTTTGCCTATATCCTTTGGATTATTTTATACTCCGGTAACAATTATTCCTACATGCATAGGAATTTTTGCATATTATTTTCTGGTAGGCATAAATAAAAATATTGGTACACTTGAACAGGTTAAAAATTCAGATGATCCGTTTGAGGTTTATACCAATACCATAAAGAGTGTTATAAGCAATCAGGCAATGTTTTCCTCGATGATTGTTTTCTCGATTGTAATAATTGTTGTTTATATAATTAGAAACCTAAAGATTGATTATGCTTTTGAAATAGCTTCAGCAGCAGGAGCTGCAGCTTCAATGTTAGGCATGTTTATTTTAATGCTTAGATATGAGGTTGGCTTTGGAATAGCAGGAGTTATTTTTGGCTCAATTATTTCCGGAGCAATTTCTTATTTCATTATTTTTATGGTCAGACCACTTGGATATGCAGCAGTAGAAAATGTGCAATTTGAAGATGATGACTATTATTATTATGTTAGGGCAGTACCTAAGCTTAAGGACCTTGGAAATAAGGTTGAAATTAAGCATGTTGTCGGACGTACAGATGATAGAAATGCAGGTAAAATAAATGGCACCTCATCCACTTCAGATGGATTTAATTATGGTGGAAAGGACGTATTTACAAAAGACCTTAATGAAATTAGTGCTACTTCAGAAGCTGATATCAGCAAGGAAAGCAGTGGTGGCTTTAGAATTGCCGGACTTTTAACCGGTATTACAGCCTTGACAACGCAGGCACATAAGCATTTATCAAAGAATGCAGCCACAAAGGCACAGGCTACAAGGAATGCATCCACAAAGGCACAGGTTACAAGGAATACAGCCACAAAGGCACAGGCCGCAAGGAATGCAGCCACTAAGGCACAGTCTTCAAAGAATGTAGCTTCAAAGAGTCAGACTACTAAGAAGCTTAATTCAGAAATTGCAAAAAATTCACGTACGAAGACTACTACAAATGCTGCAGAAGGTAAGATAACTAATGCTTCCAGAACTAGAACAAAGACCGAGATGCTGCGAAAAAATCCGGATGGTATGGCTGTCAGAGAAGTACGACAAAGAAGTACTGTGTCTGAAAATAAGAACTATCCAGGTAGTACAGTTCAGAGAAGAACTCAATCAGGGACCGGAGAAATGAGTCGGAGAAGAGCTTCATCAGGCACTGAGAACGTTACTCGTAGAAAAGCTTATTCAGGTTCAAGTGCTGAAAATAGCGTAGTAGACAGAAGAAATAAATTATAATAGGATTTGAGGTTACTTATGAGTGTTTTGCTTAAATCATTAGCATCATTTTTTAGCTATCTGTCCCCTAAAAATCTTATGGTGACAGATATTGTAGAAATAATTATTTTTGCAATTGCAATATATTATATTTTGAATTGGATTAGGGATACTAAGGCATGGTCTCTTTTAAAGGGACTGATTATTCTTATTTTTATATGGGTAATTGCCGAGGTATTTCAGCTGTCTGCTATCTCATGGCTCTTTGTTAATGCAATTAACGTAGGTATTATTGCACTATTCATTATTTTTCAGCCAGAGCTTAGAAGAGGTCTTGAACAGCTGGGAAGACGAAATATTTCAGTTCTTTCATCCTTCGATTTTAGAAACTCAAATAAAAAGTTTTCTGATAGAACCGTTCAGGAAATTGTAAAGGCTACCTTTGATATGGCAGCCTGTAAGACAGGCGCACTTATTGTTATGGAGGGAGAATCCTCACTTGGTGAGTATGAGCATACCGGAATAGCACTAAATGCCGAGGTAAGCGCTGCACTTCTAATTAATATTTTTGAGCACAACACACCTCTTCATGACGGAGCTGTAATAATTAATAATGATATTATTACTTCTGCGACTTGTATTCTTCCTGTTTCTGATAATATGCAATTAAGCAAGGAGCTGGGTACAAGGCACAGAGCCGGCGTAGGACTTAGTGAGGTGGTTGATGCCTTAGTTATTATTGTATCAGAAGAAACAGGCAAGGTTTCACTGGCAAGAAATGGTCAGCTGATTAGGGGCGTTGACGAGATGTATCTTCGCAGCAAGCTTACCGATATGCAGAACAACTACATAAATCCTAATAAGCATAAGGCTGAAAAGCATGATAAAAAGTCTAAAGCTACAAAAACAGATAGAAAAACAAACATTAAACCAGCAAGAGGAAGCAAAAAATGAAGGATGTATTAAAACAGATTTTTTATAAAAATGCAGGCTATAAGCTACTTTCAATTATTCTTGCCCTATTAGGCTGGTGTGCTATCATGAATGCTTCGGATCCTAGTGTGACAGTTACAATCAAAAATGTCTATGTAGCTAAGCACAATGAGTCTGCTGTAACAGATGAAAATATGATATACGAAGTAGCAAGTGGTGAGACAATTACGGTATCAGTTACCGGACCACGTTCAGTAGTACAGACCTTGACTGCCTCTGATTTAGATGCTTACATAGATCTTACCGAGCTTAGCATTACTAATGCCTGCCCTATACATGTATCTCTGGTTAATTCTGATGTTGCCAAGAGTGCTGAAATCACCTCGAAATCTGAGGAGGTAGTTATCTTAAATCTAGAAGCTATGACAACTGAAAATAAGCAGATACAGGTTGTTTTAAATGGTGATGCGGCAGATGGTTATTATGCAGCTGAAACTACAGCTAATCCCAATTTGATTGAGGTTTATGGCTCCGAGACTCAGGTCTCAAGTATTGAGAAATTTATTGCAAATGTTGACATTTCCGGTAAATCATCTTCCTTTAGTACGACTGCTGACATTGTGGCAGTAGATGTAAATGGTAATGAGCTTGATATGTCAAAATTTGATATAAATGGCAACAAGTCTGTTGACATTGATGTTGTTTTATATAAGACAAAGAATATTAATGTAGTTATTGATGCTGATGTAGATGCTGAATATGGCTTTGCATATACCTCAATAGAACAGGCTCCGTCATCAATTACAATTGCCGGACCTGCTGACGTGATTAATACTATTACTGAAATAGAAATTCCTTATGCTGCACATGGCCTTAAGGAAACTTTGAATGACAGTATTTCAATTAATGATTATATTCCAGAAGCTTGTTATTTGGTTTCAGATACAGATTTTGTTTCTATAACAATACCGGTTTCAATTATGGATTCAAAGCGTACTGTTTCGACTTCTCTGAATAATATTCAAATTAAAAATATTCCGGATGGTTTTAAGGTGACGAATTTGAATTCGGTTGTTAATATTGATATTTGGGGTATTGAAGGTGATGTCGAGAATATAAATGTAAAGGACTTAAATTTCTCCGTAGATTTATCAGGTCTAATTGCTGCAGGTGCTTATGATTTGCCTGTTTCGATGGAAACGGATGAAAAAGCGATAATAGACAGCCAGGCTACCGTATCAGTGGCAATTATACCTGAGGCGAGTGAATAAGCAATTTTCTTTAAGGTTATGAGCAAGTAGCGAAGAGGACCTGGAATATCCGCTTTGATCTTAAAGCCGGACTTATGACTATTATAGTATATGGGTATAAATTTAGAAAAGTAATTTTGGAGGGTGTTAAATGATTAGTGAGAAGGTTATAATATCGAATCATAATGGGTTACATATTAAACCGGCAGGGGCATTAAGCAATATCGCTCTTAAATATAATTGCCGGGTATATTTAAAGGTCAGAACCTATAATGTAAATGCAAAAAGTGTACTGGGAGTTCTTAGTGCGCAGGTAAGACAAAATGAAGAGGTAGAAATAGTTTGTGATGGCACAGATGAAGAAGAGTGCCTAAAGGCTATTGTTTCAGCTGCTTCAGAAAAATTCTTCGTTGAATGATATAAGCAATATATTATTCCTAAGGCCACTTTAGTAATGTAGATTGGCTTATTTGACAATATTTATAAATAAAAAACTAAAAAAAAGGTGGCACGTCTGCGACCATGCCATCGATTATCTTATTTGACAATATTTGTAAATAAAAAAACAGCAGGCTGCTTGCCTGCTGTTTTTTAAGGATTTTGTGCTTTTACATAGTTCACAATTCTCTTCGTAGATCCACAATCCGTAAAATCATTATGAAGTCTAGCGAATGATCTTCCTTTTTCTAAATCAAATTTTTTATTTTTTATGCAATCAATTAAAGAATTCATATCGTAGCAAACAGGACCTGGAGCCTGTGTAAGATAATCAAAATAAAAGCCTCTGTCATGTGTTGTAAATTCTTCAAAATCAAAGGGATATAAAACTATAGGCTTATCAAGCAGAGAATATTCAACTGCTACGGATGAATAATCTGCTATTAGAATATCACTAAGCAGCAGGAGAGTTCTGATGCTTGGATAATTAGTGACATTCGTGATGCCCTTTGAAGATATTATTGATGTATGAACCTGAGGATGAAGTCTTACAAGCAGCTGATATTCATCTGAAAGCTCTTTTTTGAATTTTTCAAAATCAAAGTTCTCAAGCAATTTTTTATCGGCCTTAGGATCATCTCTAAAGGTAGGAGCGTAGAGAATTATCTTTTTTCCTACACATTCAGGAAATTGTTTGTTAAAATCCTTCCTAAGGGATTGAATGTCATGCTTTTTAAAATAAAAGTCTGCCTGCGGAATACCAAGTGCTTTAACCTTGCTTTTAGATACACCGAAGGCCTCAGCATAAAAGTTAATGACATTTTTAGTGCTGACGACAATTGTATTTACGTTCTTGTTTACTTCAATTACTTCATTAATAAGCTCGCTGTCATCTATACTTGAAATTCCAAATTTTTTAAATGCTCCTATTCCATGCCAAATTTGTGTTACACTTGTTTTTTTACTGAGGTGTATATAGGCAAGAGGCATGAAATTGTCATTGAGAAAAATGTATTTTGACTTCATCATAAGAGCTGCTTTAATTGTAAAAAGCTTAATAAGTCTGCCAAGACCCTTGAGGCCGCCTGAATAATCACTTTCATAAATAATATTAAAGCTGCATTTAGGATTTTGTCTCTTTAATTCAATACTGATATCGTAGAGATTGCCTGTAAACCCAGTATTATGCTTCTCGATGAGAGTAATTTGGTTTTTATTTACCTTAAATAATTTACCATATAAATTGCATACATTGGCAAATATTAAATTTGTATTCATTTAAACCCTCCAATCATTACAAAAAAATACAAAATTTACTAATCAAAGCTTAATTTTACTTTAGTATATCCTACTTTGTATCAAGATTCAATCATCTTTACTTTACTTTTTTGACTTCACATGTTATCATTTGTGGGATTGAGTAAGCTCTAGTGGTATGAGCTTATATTTAGGAAAACTTTTGACTTATATAATTAAAAATATTCAAAGCTAATTTTTAATTATAGTTTATTGCTTGGAGGTTATTGTGAGAGTTTTTGCTAATTTTAAAAAATATAGGTTCTTGCTATATGAATTAACGAAAAAAGGAATTAAGTTAAAGTATAGAAAATCATATTTAGGAATCTTATGGTCCTTACTTGAGCCATTGCTTACCATGATGGTTTTGGCCTATGTATTTGGTTATATTTTTGAAAATAAGGACCCTATCTGGCCATTGTATATTCTTGGAGGTCGTCTTATTTATACTGCCTTTCAACAGTGTACTAAGGGTGCATTGACCTCTGTCAGAAAGAATTCATCAATGATAAAAAAGGTATATGTACCAAAGTATATGTATCCAATTTCATCAGTTCTTTTTAATTTTATACTGTTTGCAATTTCATTAATTGACCTTGTTGGTGTAATGATTTACTATCATAAGTATATTACAATTACCTGGCACATTGTAGAAGCAATTATACCTATTATAATTCTGCTCATTCTTTCAGTTGGAATTGGACTTATACTTGCAACCTTAAATGTATTTTTTAGAGATATTGAGTATCTTTGGAATGTTGCTACTATGCTTATAATGTATATGTCAGCTATTTTTTATAAGGTTGACAGAATTAAGGATACACCTGTTGCTAAATTATTAAATAGAAATCCTATCTATGTTTTAATTGCTAACTTCAGAGAGGTTGTTCTCTATGGTGGTGTATCTGACTGGGCTTCACTTGCCTATGCATTTGTTTTTTCAATGGTGGCATTGGTAATCGGAATTTTTGTCTTTTATAGAAAGCAGGATAAGTTTATCTTATATCTGTAGAAGGCGTTAAGATTTTAGAGTTATGTTTATTCTCAAAGGAGAGCAATTAAATGGATCAGAATAAATATGCAATTGAAGTTGAAAATATGGGAATTCGCTTTAACCTTGGAACAGAAAAGGTTGATGATCTCAAAAGCTTCATTATAAAGAAAATTAAGGGCGAGCTTAAATATAACGAGTTTTGGGCTTTACGCGATGTTAGCTTTAAAGTACAAAAGGGTGAAAGAGTTGGTATACTTGGACTTAATGGTGCAGGTAAGAGTACCCTTTTAAAAATAATATCAGGTGTTATGAAGCCCACAGAGGGAACGGTAAGCACAAAGGGTAAGATTGCGCCACTTCTTGAATTAGGAGCAGGCTTTGACCAACAGTATACCGGAAGAGAAAATATTTATCTGTATGGCTCGGTGCTTGGCTATTCTAAGCAATTTATAAATGAGAAATTTGATGAAATAGTTGAATTTAGTGAGCTTGGCAAATTTATCGATGTACCACTTAAGAATTATTCTTCTGGTATGAAGTCGCGACTTGGCTTTAGTATTGCTACAATTGTTTCGCCTGAGATTCTTATCCTTGATGAGGTATTATCAGTTGGTGATGCCAAATTCAAAAAGAAGAGTGAGGCAAAGGTTAAGAGCATGTTTGATACAGGCGTTACCGTACTTTTTGTATCACATTCACTTGAACAGGTTAAGAGATTATGTAATAAGGCTATACTTCTTGACAAGGGTAAAATGCTGGCCTATGGAGATGTAGAGGAGATAGCTGCAATTTACGAAAATGAAATTAATAAATAGTGTCTGGGACTTTTATAGTAATAAATAACAGGTGTATAATCATGATAGAAATTTTAATGGCCACATACAATGGAGAGAAGTATATTGGTGAACAGATAGAATCTGTTATTGCTCAGAGCTACACAGATTGGCATATGACTATTTGTGACGACTGTTCTAAGGATGGCACACTAAAAATAGCAAAAGCCTATGCAGCCAGATATCCTGACAAGATTTACGCTTACAAAAATGAAACTAATTCCGGCAGTGCAGCTAAGAATTTTTTTAGTATGCTTCTTGCAAGCAAGGGGGCTGAATATGTAATGTTTTGTGACCAGGATGATGTTTGGGAGCAAAACAAAATAAAATATACTTATTTAGCAATGCAGGATATGGAAAAGAAATATGGCAAGAATATTCCATTATTAGTTCATACTGATTTAAGAGTCGTTGATGAGAGGCTTAAAACTATCTCTAATTCAATGATACACACACAAAAGCTTCAGGGCTCTAATAGAAGCTTTGCTGCTCAGCTTACCCAAAATTGTATAACCGGATGTACAATGATGGTAAATCGTGGCCTTACGAGACTCATTAAGGCTGAGCCGGAAAATATGATTATGCATGATTGGTGGCTTGGTATTCTGGCTTCAGCCTTTGGATATATTGGTTTTGTTAATATACCACTTATTAATTATAGACAGCATGGAAATAATACAGAGGGTGCCAAGGACTTCACAGGTATATCAAACACACTTAGTCGTGCATCGAAAAGCTTAGAAATTAAAAATTCTATTAGACTTACTTATCTTCAGGCAGAGGATTTTAAAAAATATTATTATGGCAAGCTTGATGAAGATAACAAAGCAGTTTTATACAATTATATAGAAATGCAGAGGAAGAGTAAGCCTGCTAAATTATGGACTGTATTTTGTTATGGCTACAAAAAGACCGGTCTAAATAGAATGTTAGGTTATCTGTTATATTTATAATCATCAGCTATAATAATATTATTATAGAAGGAAGCTAAAATATTAAGATAATCTGAGCCACGAAGTGGCTTTAAGGTTATGAGCAAGCAGCGAAGCGGACCTATAATATCCGCTTTGATTAAGAAAAAAACTCCACCGCTTAGTTAACGGTGGAGTTTTCTGTTAATGTAATACATAATGAACCCAGCTTATAGCAATATCCTCTTAAGTCATCTGTGTAGACGCCCAAAACATGGCCTTTTACATCAAAGAGAACACCAGGAGAAGAGAGATCCGCTTCAAAATCCGTACATATTATTGCTCTAGTGTAGTTAGTTGTATTTTTCTCAATAATATCACTTATATTTCCATAATAATAATTATAGCTGCCATCATTGTCTTTGATAACATAAATAACTGCGTTACCGACAGATGGGGGCTGTTCATTTAATTCCAGCTTATTTTGCAATCTAAAAAGCTCGCTGTCAATAGTGGAATCAAGAGCTGCCCTTTCAACTGAAAGTTGAGCTGTGCCTTCAATAAAGCTTGTATCAGTTACATTTGCTAAAACATAATTATCATCATTTAAATCAATATTAATATATACATTGTCAAGCTTGCCTATCCATGACAGTGGTGTGAGAAAATAGAAATAATCATCGTCACAGCTTGTCAGCACACAAACTGAAGAAGCATCACCAGCCATAAATTGAAGCTCGGATTCATCAATGGTATCTTCTATAGCTTCATCAGAATCAGCAAAGCTATTATTAGTTGCTAAATCGGTTGTGTCATCTTCATAGGAGATTGCTACATCTCTATAAGTTAGAAACATTAGCTTTGAAAAAGAACTTCTAAGCTTTGACTCAGATGCAAGACTTGAACCTGATTCTGTATACTGAATTGTGTCTGAGGATGAAAAGCTGCTGTTATCAAATCCATCAGTGATTACATCCTCATAGGTGGTTTGAATATCATCTGCCGTACTTGCAGTGGCAAGATGATAGGTAATTACATTTTTTGGCTCCGAAGAAAAATATGAGTTGTACAACTCATAAAGGCATATCCCCGTTCCGGCAGCAACCAAAACAAGGCAAGTGCCGGACAATAATCCCTTGAGTAAATTCATTACTTTAATCCCTCTTTGCTAAGCTGTTTACAAAGTCAAAATTTATACTTCTCACAAATATATCACTTTTTTGTAAAAAAAGCAAGCATACTCTAATAATACACAAAAATATATACTCTAATAATAAACAAAAATATAAATATTTATTGAAATATCCGCTTTAATTTATAAAAAAGTATTAAAAATTTGTGTATAGTTAAAAAAAACAGGCTTTTTACACATTGGTTTGGATAATAAAAGGTTGTCTAAAAGTTAATTATGAGTTATTATATGCTAGTGGGATAATGCAATCACAGCTTAAGGAGGTTCATTGTTAAGTTGAAAAAGCAGAATACAGGCGCTAATCTCAGAATGCTTTTGGATGCTTTGATATTAATTGTTTCTTATTTAGTAGCATATAGCCTGAGATTTGGTGCACTTTCGAATATAGGTGTACTTGAACTGGGAAGGGATGTTGAATATTATCCACTTTCAGAATATGCAAAGTACCTTGTTATTTTTGTACCGGGATACTTATATATTTACTATAAATGCAACTTTTATGAGGTCTCCAGAAGAAAGCGTATAGAATTTTGGAGACTGATTGAAGCTAATTTACTCGGAATTGCATTCATAACGGTTGTCCTTTATTTCTCAAAGGATATGAACATATCCCGAGGCTTCATCGGTATATTCTTTTTCTCAAATCTTATTCTTGAATTTTGCTCTAGACATTTATTAAAGACTGTAATGCAGTATCTGCGTTCTAAGGGAATTAATTTAAGACATGTACTTATTGTGGGATATAGCCATGCAGCCACAGGCTTCATTGACAGAGTTAAGAATAATCCTCAATGGGGTTATTACATTCATGGTATAGTAGATGATGAAAAGGAGGTTGGCACTGAATACAGAGGAATCTCTGTTATAGACAACCTCGATGAGTTAGAAGGGCTTCTCAAGGCGAACAGCTTTGATGAGGTGGTTGTTGCATTAAATATCAATGACTACTATAAATTGCGTAGAGTGGTTGGAATTTGTGAAAAAACCGGCTGTCATACTATTTTCGTGCCCGATTACCATCATATTGTTCCAACTGTTCCTGTTATGGAGGATATGGAAGGTCTTCCAATTATAAATATAAGGAATGTTCCACTTTCAAAATTCTCAAATAAGATAATTAAGAGAATTATGGATATTGTTTTAGGAACAATTTGCTTCATTCTTTTTGCAATTCCAATGGCTGTAATAGCTTTAGCTGTTAAGTTTACATCTCGGGGACCAATTATTTATAAACAGGAGAGAGTTGGTCTTAAAAATAAAAAATTTATGATGTATAAATTCAGATCCATGGAGGTGGTTACTCATGGTGAAGACTCTTATCAGTGGACAGGTGATGGAAATGCAGATGCCAGAATAACCAAGGTCGGCCACATTATCCGAAGCACCAGTCTTGATGAGCTTCCACAGATTATAAATGTTTTAAAGGGAGATATGAGCTTAGTTGGTCCAAGACCTGAAAGACCTTTCTTTGTTGAAAAGTTTAAGGAAGAAATTCCAAGATATATGATTAAGCATCAGGTTAGACCGGGCATGACAGGCTGGGCTCAGATTAACGGCTTCAGAGGTGATACCTCGATAAATAAGCGTATCGATTATGACCTCTATTATATTGAAAATTGGACAGTAATATTTGATATAAAAATTTTATTTATGACTATTTTTAAGGGCTTTAAGGATGATAATGCCTATTAAGTATGACAATACGCTTGATTTTTAAGGGCTTTAAGGATGATAATGCCTATTAAGTATGACAATACGCTTAATTTTTAAGGGCTTTAAGGATGATAATGCTTATTAAGTATGACAATATTCTTTAAAGGATGTGAGCTGATTAAGCTTATTGAAATTCAAGCTTAAAGTTTTTAGTAAAAATAACTGTGCTTATTTAAGCTTTAAAGAATAAAAGCATTTATTAGTGCTAGGAGGAGAAAATTTAGTGATGGATGATAACAATTCAGATTTTTCTGATTTAGAAGAAATGAATAAATTTTTAGAAAAGGACGGCCTCATTGATGATGAATTTAAAGAGGTGGATGATTCAGGAAAAAGCCTTCATGATGATTCAGCTGACAATGATACAAAGGATGATCCGGACTATGAGGATGTCTGCAGTGTTTGTCACAGACCTGAAAGCAGAGTCGGCAAGATGATTCATGTTCAAAACGGGTTATGTATATGTAATTCATGTATGCAGCGTTCCTTTGACATGATTAATCGTTTTGGCTATGGCAACCTTTTTAATTTTTCAATGGGTGACATTAACCAGGGCAATAATAAAGACAAGGCTGAAAAGTCTGAAGATAATGAAAAGAAGCCAAAGATTCCATTTGAAAGAATACGCATTGTAGTTCCTCAGGCAGATATGCAGCAAAGGCAAAGAGTTAAGCCTAAGAAAAAGCAGGAGGATCCTTCAAGACCAGACATTAAAAAGATGACTTTAAAGGATTTACCGGCTCCCCATATTATTAAGGCAAAGCTTGATGAGCATGTAGTAGGCCAGGAATATGCAAAAAAATGCATTAGCGTAGCAGTTTATAATCATTATAAAAGAGTGCTTAATGAGGATAAGGAGGGCTATGATAAGGATGTTGTAATTGAAAAATCCAATATGCTTATGATAGGACCTACCGGCTCCGGAAAAACCTATCTTTTAAAGACTCTTTCTGAAATACTTAATGTACCTTTAGCTATTACTGATGCAACCTCACTTACTGAAGCAGGCTATATCGGAGATGATGTTGAGAGCGTTTTAAGTAAGCTTTTGGCAAATGCGGATAATGATGTGGCAAAGGCTGAACGTGGAATTGTATTTATAGATGAGATAGATAAAATTGCAAAAAAGAAAAATGCTCATCAGCGTGATGTTAGTGGCGAGAGTGTACAGCAGGGACTTTTAAAGCTCTTAGAGGGAGCTGAAGTTGAAGTGCCTGTAGGCTCAACCAGTAAAAATGCAATGGTTCCAATGGCAACCATAAATACTAAAAATATACTTTTTGTATGTGGTGGAGCATTTCCGGACCTCGAAGGGATTATCAAGCAAAGACTTACTCAGACAGCTTCTATTGGATTTGGAGCAGATTTGAAGGATAAATATGATGATGATCCAGATATCTTCCAAAAAGTAACCGTAGAGGATTTGAGAGAGTATGGTATGATACCAGAGTTTTTAGGCAGACTTCCGGTTATTTTCTCCTTGAGAGGACTTGATGTAGATATGCTTAAGAAAATTCTTGTTGAGCCTAGAAATGCCATTATCAAGCAATATCAGAAGCTCCTTGCCATGGATGAGGTAAAGCTTGAATTTACAGATGATGCACTTGAGGAAATTGCTAAAAAAGCAATTGAAAAAAATACTGGAGCAAGAGCACTTAGAGCTATCATTGAGGAAGTTATGCTCGATATTATGTATGAAATACCGAAGGATCCAATGATAGGCAGCGTAACAATTACCGGAGATGTTATAAATCAAAAGGGAGCACCGGCAATAGGTGTTAGAGATTAGACATGAAAGCTTTTTTTATATTTGTCGGAGTAGTAGCAGCAATAATTATTTTGACCTGCTATTATTCGATTTTGGCTAACAGAATTATTTATATGCTTAAGCCGGTAATTTTACCACCCTTAAAGAAATTGTATGAGGGCTTTTTAAAAAAGGATGAGGAAATTTCGGGAACTGAAAGAATAGCAAAGAGTGCTCACTACGGTGATGAGCGTTATATGGACCCTAATGATCCTCATAATCCATATATGTATAAAAAGGTATCGGTAAAAATAGTAGGAATGCTTCTGGCGGTTCTCTCAATTTTTATCAATACCTGGTATGGAAGAATAATTATTAATTTTTATTTTATATCACTGGTCTTTGAGCTTGTTTTTTTTGTGATTAGAAATCAGGATAAGGAAAGCTACAAAGACTATAGAGCACCCAGAACAAAACAGGTGGGGACTCAGATAATTAAGCTCAAAAAGAACAGATTTTATCTTCGTGAAATAAGCCACATGACCAAAGTTGAAAAGATATTCAATTTTTGTATTATTCAGATAGCTTTAAGTATTTTAGTATATTTGATATTTAAAATTTAACCTTATCTGAAGTGGCTTGACACCTCTTTTTTAGTTCATAAATTCTTTGATAGCCGCTTGAATTTCAGCCTGTGACTCTTCATCAATCAAGCCAACATAGAGTGAAGGTCCTGAGAGGGAGTAGCAGGTTGTAGATGTGGAGTTGGTTGTCTCGAGTGAAAGAGATTCGAATTCCCAGCTGGCACCATCATCTATCTGCATTTTTATCAGACTTGTAATTTCATCCATTGACATGTTTGTCTGGAAGCTTCCATCTAATGCGGTGATTAAATCAGCATAGTTTAAGAGAATTGATGGAGTTATACATTTGTTAATGACAGCCTTTATCATTTCAATATGATTACGTCCTCTTTGGCGGTCGCCATCTGAAAATGAATATCTTTCCCTACAAAATACCAGTGCAGCCTTACCATCAACCTGATTATAGCCTTCGCTAAAGTAGTATCCACGAATGTTTTTAGAACTGAAAGAGTATTCAGAATAAACCTCTACACCACCTAGCGCATCAACTATGTTAACCACTGAGGTGAAGTTAACTCGCAGATAATAATCAATACCAATATCATAAATTGTCTCCAGTGTTCCCATTGAACATTCTGGTCCATAGAGACCGGCATGTGTGAGCTTATCATAAACACCTCCGGAAACATTATAAAGCGGAGTGTAGGTATCTCTTGGAGTTGAAACAAGAAGTATCTTTTTTGTGTTAGGATTTACACACATAAGTATATTAGTATCACTTCTGCTTTTTGTTTCAATGGTGCCTTTTGTATCGATTCCACTTATGTAGATAATGAATGGGCTTTCAGTAATATCTTTGTCATCACTAAGATTACCTTCCTTCCTAGGCTCTTCAGTTGGACTTGGAGTAGTAGCTGGTGCATTAGGCATCTTAGAATAGTCAATTGGGAGAACTGCCAGTACCTTGGTGTCCTCTGAAAATGTCTCAACAATATTGTCCATAAGCGAAGCACGAGTGGTTTCAAGAATAATTGCATCGTAATTCTCAGCATATAAATCACTAATTAAGGCTTCAATATTTTCACATTTATTTGCTTCATACTCAATGGAATAGGTCTCAGATATCCAGTCTGATGCATAATTAATTCTATCGGCATCAAAAGAATTATCGATGCCAACTTTTCTCGAATCAAGGTCAGCAATTGCTTCTATATTACTATCAGCCATAACTATAATAGATACACTGTCAGTATAATCGGTTTTTACAGATGTAGTATTATCATCTGTGACATCAATTACATTGGTAAGAAGATTGTAAGTGATATAAAGATTATAATTTGCATATGCAAAGCCTCCGATAAACAGAAGCTCTAAAATTGTAATAATATTTTTCGGCTTTTTAGATTTGGAAAGAGCCATAAAAATTGCACCTATCATTAGCATTGCACCGATGGCTATCGCTGCATATCGAAAAGGTAAAATATTAAATTTACATAGCTGATAAATAAGGCAAATAATGACAGCAAGCATTAGTAGACTTAAAAAAATGTTAAGTATCCTTTTCATAAGTAATTCGCTGTGATTAAAGACTGGCTGTTTAAACTTTAACCCCATGCAGTCTTTATCAGGCTTACCCCCTGTGTAAAATCAAATAAAAACAATTTGAATTGATGATATCATATTTAATAATTAAAGTAAATATGATTTGCTCGTATTCCCTGTATAATGAATTGGACGTAAATCCTCGTACAAAATAAGGACGGGAATACTCACAAATATGGTGCACGACGAGCGACGCTACGCGTCCATCATGCTCTTACGTGCAGACATATTTGTTCGTATTCCCTGTATAATGAGGTGATTTAATAATTTGTAATGAAAATAATTGCACCACTTTACAAATGAGCCTTAGTGTACTAAAATTGAAAGAAAAAAATCTAATGCATTTTGGTGGCATTAGAAATTTTACTAATTGTTTGTAGTAACTTTCATCAATATATAGAAGGAAGGAAAATAAAATGATTTCAGAAAAAGTAATTTCACTTGTAAATAATGGTTCAGCCATTCGCGCCATGTTTGAGGAAGGTGCTAAGATGGCAGCAGAGGTGGGTAAAGAAAATGTTTATGATTACAGCTTAGGTAATCCTAGTGTTCCTGCTCCTGACGAGGTTGCTGAGAATATAATTGATGTTGTTAAAAGCTCAGATCCTGTTGTTGTTCATGGCTATATGAGTAATGCTGGTTATCCTGATGTAAGAAAAGCAATTGCAGATCATCTTAATAAAGAATTTGATACTAATTTTTCGGACAGGAATATTCTTATGACAGTAGGAGCTGCCGGTGGTCTCAATGTTATTTTAAAGACTTTGTTAAATCCTGGTGATGAAGTTCTTACATTCGCTCCATTTTTCGTAGAATACAGAAATTATGTTGGAAATTTTGATGGTATTTTGATTCCGGTTAATACTGATGAAGAGACTTTTCTTCCTGTACCGGAAAGACTTGCAGCAGCAATTACTCCAAAGACAAAAGCTCTTATCGTTAATACACCTAATAATCCAACCGGTGTTATTTATTCAGAAGAGGTTATTAAGAGTATTGCTGAGGTGCTTGTAGCAAAAGAAAAGGAATATGGAACCAGTATTTATCTTATTGCTGATGAGCCTTATCGTGAACTGGTTTATGGTGATGCGGTAGTTCCATATCTTACTAAATATTATCATAATACAGTTGTAGGTTATTCATATAGTAAATCACTTTCACTTCCTGGTGAAAGAATAGGCTATCTTGTACTTCCTGATGAGCTTGATGATGCAGATATGATTATTAATGGAGCTGCTGTTGCCAATAGAGTTTTAGGCTTTGTAAATGCTCCTTCACTTATGCAGAAGGTTATAGCAAAGAGCCTTGATTGTCAGACAGACGTAGCTGCTTATAATAGAAACAGAGAGCTTCTATACAATGCCTTAGTGTCCTATGGCTATACCTGTGTAAAGCCTGAAGGTGCTTTTTATCTTTGGATAAAGGCTCCGGGTGGAGATGATCTTGCCTTTGCTCAGGCTGCAAAGAAATATCATCTGCTTTTAGTTGCAGGTACAGGCTTTGCAGGACCTGGCTATTTAAGACTTGCTTATTGCGTTGATTATGAAATGATTAAACGCTCATTGCCAGCCTTTGAAGCACTTGCAAAGGAGTATGGACTTAGCAAATAGTTATCTTTATAACAGTGGAAGCTTTAATGCTTTTGGCTGATTGTTTAACCTTATCTGAAAAGTCCCCCGCTTCTTAAGCGTGGGGTATGTTACCCCTAAAAGTCAGGCTTTTGGGGTAACATGACTTTTCAGCATCAGTAGGAGGCTGGACTCCTACTGATGGGCCACGAAGTGGCTTTAAGGTTATGAGCAAGTAGCGAAGCGGACCAGGAATATCCGCTTTGATCAATATATAATAAATGCCATATGAGCTTTCCGCTGTATGCATGAAATAAGAGTAAAATTTTTTGAAATTAGGAGCTTAGAATTAGATATGTACAAATGGAAAAGTAATGTGCGCTCAGTTATTCCGTATACGCCGGGTGAACAGCCACAAATTGCAGATATAGTAAAGCTTAATACAAATGAAAATCCTTATCCACCCGCACCGGGCGTAAAGGCTGCCATTGAGCAATTTGATGAGAGTCTTCTTAGAAAATATCCTGATCCAAATGTGACAGGCTTGGTAAAGGCTATTGCAAAGGCACATTCGGTAAATGACAATCAGGTTTTTACTGGAGTTGGCTCTGATGATGTAATTGCGATGGCATTTCTTACCTTCTTTAATTCGGAAAAGCCAATATTGTTCCCTGACATTACTTATTCATTTTATGATGTTTGGGCAAACCTTTTTAAGATTCCATTTAATACTCCAAAGCTCGATGAGAACTTTAAAATTGTACCATCGGATTATTGTGTACCTAATGGAGGTATTATTTTTGCAAATCCTAATGCTCCAACCTCAATTGAGCTTCCAATCTCTCAGGTTGAGTCTATAATTAAGGCAAACCAAGACGTGGTAGTCATTATTGATGAAGCTTATGTCGATTTTGGAGGAACCTCAGTGCTTCCTCTTATTGACAAATATGACAATTTACTTGTAGTAAGAACCTTTAGTAAATCCCGCTCCATGGCCGGCATGAGAATAGGATATGCAATTGGAAATCCAGAGCTGATTTCCGCAATGAATTGCGTTAAACATTCATATAATTCCTATACGATGAACCAGGTGACAATAGCAAGCGGAATTGCAAGTGTAGAAGATGAAGCTTATTTCAACACTACAAGACAAAAAATAATTGCAACCAGGGAAAATTATAGGGAAGAGCTTTCAAAGCTCGGATTTACCTCCCTTGAGAGCAAGACTAATTTCCTTTTTGTCACATACGAAGCTATGAAGGCCTCTGAGATATTTGAAAAGCTGAAGGAAAGAAGAATCTTTGTAAGATATTTTAATAAACCAAGAATTGATAATTATCTTAGAATCACAATAGGAACTGATGAAGAGATGGAGAAGCTTATGGCAGCATTAAGAGAAATTCTATCATAAGTTAAGCTTATTCAGAAAGTCCCCAGCTTTTTAAGCAGGGGACTTTTCAGCATCAGTAGGAGACTGGACTCCTACTGATCAGCCACGAGGTTGCTTTAAGGTTATGAGCAAGTAGCAAAGCGAACCAGGAATATCCGCTTTGATCTTATTCAAAAAGTCCCCCGATTTTTAAGTAGGGGACTTTTTTGATAATATTAAACCTCTATATTATTATTTCTTTTTCCTTCAGCCACAGCTTTAGAAAAAGCACAGCCACAATAATTCTGCCTGTAGAGATTATATTCAGCAGAGAGCTCAATAGACCTCTTGTAACCATTATTTTTCTTAAAATCACTTACCAAATAGGCAGTACCACAAATCCCAGCAAGCTCCTCGCCTATCGAATTAAGCCTGACGGCATCCTTGTAAGGACTAATTGAAAGAGTAGTAGTAAAATAATCGAAATTATGCTCTGAAGCATATTTGGCGCTTTCCTCTAATCTCAGCCTGTAACATATAGTACAACGCTCACCTCTTTCAGGCTCACTCTCGTAACCCCTGACAGCATCCAAGAATTCCTTGTAATCATAACGACCAACAACAAGCTTAACACCAGAAGCCTCAGGCAGCCTCCTAAGAAGCCCCCTCAGCTCACTCACCCTGTAGTCAAACTCACTTTTAGGCGCAATATTAGGATTAAAATAGAAGATAGTAATATCAAAAAACTTAGCTAGATATTCCAAACAATAGCTGCTGCAAGGCGCACAACAAGCATGAAGCAAAAGAGAAGGCTTAACTTCACGCTCGCCAATCTCCCTAATAATTTTCTCCAACTCCTTCTGATAATTCCTATTCATTTACATAACCTCTATAAATATCCCTGCCACCGTCCTAATTATACCTACTGACACAATGCATTGATTACCTTCGCTGCAATTCCACCGGCTACGTTAACACCATAACCACCATTTTCAACAAAGCAAACAAATGCATAAGGATAGTCTTCGTTATCTACAAAACCAACTAACCATCCATTCATACCACCATCTGAACGGTCAATTGTACCGGTTTTAGCACCAATTCGCACATTAAAACGTGAGGTATTGTAGTGACTGCTGTGATTAACTGTATTGTTAACCATCATATCTCGAATCTTATCAGCTGTCTCAGATCTAAGAAGCTGAGAGGTATAGGTTGTATTTACAGATTTAATTACATTTCCATCATTGTCAGTTACCGAAAGAAGAGTAGTAGGTATTGCTGACTGACCGCCATTTGCAATAGCACCGATATATGTCATAAGCGAACATGGATTAACAAGATTATGATGGAGACCTATTGCAGTCCATGCAAACTGATAATTAGTATCACCTACAATATCAAATGATCCGGCAGCTGTTTTTATCTTTCCATCAATAATATAACTGTCAACAAGTCCGGCATCCTCAACGACCTTTTCCAGAGTTGATTGGTCGAGTAATTCGGAAATTTGTGCAAAAGCAGAGTTACATGAATTAGCATAAGCTGTTGCAAGACTTTGTGTACCATGAGTACCGGTACAGTTTACAACCTGACCATCAATTACATATGAGCCTCTGCATGTGAATTTCTTGTCTTCAATTCCTTCAACTGAATCGAGTGCAGCCTCCAGGGTAATAGTTTTCATTGTAGAACCCGGTGTAAATGTTGAAGAGAAGAATCTGTTAATATAAGCTCCGGCATATTTACTGTTAGTTTCCAAATCATCAGGAATGTTTTCCGGATCATAATCAGGAGTAGAAACCATACAGAGAATTTCACCGGTTTTGTAATTATAGACACCGATTGTTCCGGAGTATGAGCCAAATGCCTCGTAAGCTACTTCATTAATCGAAGAATCTATAGTCATAGCTACAGTATTTCCGGATTCCTGAGAAGTATATTGTCCATTAACAGTTATATATCTTGAAAAATAATCAGAAAGAGACTTTAAAGCACCTGTTCCAATCATTGAATATTTGTCACCAACTGCATGGAGAGTAGCAAGTCTGATTTCCTCATCAGAATTATAAGTAATACCATTTTCAGTGACATTTGCAAGCTCAATACCATTTCTGTCAGTTAAAATACCTCGTACATAATAGCTTTCAGTTTCAGTGTCATCTGAATAATAGATGGTATGTGAATTTTTAGCTGACGAAGATAAAATATCATAATTTGTTGTTGGAGTGTAACCAATAGCTGCCCAGTATTTTTCCTGAGTCCAATTGTCCTTGTTAATGCTATATAAGAATATAAAATAAATTATACCTATTACAAAGACGAAGCAGATGAGAAAACAAAGAAACGTTCTCTTTTGAACTTTTTTCATCTAAAGCCACCTCTCTTTCTACGCATGGTTTCATAGGTTGGCGCCTGCTCACTCTTTCTAAGTCTGGTAGCAATGCTTGCATTTGGTCTTGTGTCTGTGGCTTTAAGAAAGGCCAGAACACCCCAGGCCATTACCATGGATGAACCACCATTTGAAACAAATGGGAAGGTAACACCGGTAAGAGGAAGTATATCTACGGCACCAAAAACATTGAGTGCTGTCTGGAAGAGAAGCAGTGAGGTTGCAGCACAGGCTGCAATTGTATAAAAGCATGACCTTGAATTAATACAGGATTTAATTGCAAAAATTGCAAGAACAAGTATACATGCAATTGCGAATAAAGCAATTATGAAGCCCCATTCCTCACTAAGCATACCAAATACGAGGTCAGTATCAGCCGCCGCAACATGTCTGGAGGAAAGTGAACCATTTCCAACGCCGACACCGGTATAACCACCATTATTTATGGCAACCATAGTATTAACCTGCTGATAGCCTGTACTTGCAGCATAATCCCATGCATGACGCCAGCTTGAAAATCTGGCAAAAATATATTTCTTAGCGGTAATTACAAGCATACCGCCTGCAACCGCACCTGAACAAATAAATACAATAGTAGCAATACTGCCTGAACGCAGGAAGGCAATAACTATGAAGGTAATAAAGAAAATTGATGCTGTACCAAAGTCACTACAGTATGCTAAAACTGCAATGCTTGCAAAGGTTAGGACGATAAAAAGAATTATATTTCTCTTTTTAAACATTCTGTCTAAAGTACATGCTCCTGCAAATATATAGGTAATCTTAGCAATCTCTGAAAGCTGAAGACTTACGCCATTAATTGTAATCCAGTTGGTAGCACCATATTTTTCAGAACCAAAAACAATTGTTGCAATTAGTAAAGCAACAGTAACACCGGCCATAACCCATCTAAAGGTTTGCACTCTGTTGAGATTTCTTAAAAACAATTGGAAGCAGATAAGAAATACAATACCTATTGCAATTGCATATGCCTGCTTATTAATAGTAGAAGGAGCATATGAACCGACGATTGAAAGACTTAGAGTTGAAAGATAAAAGGCAATTATTTCAAGCTCAAAGCCTTTAATGCCGAACAAGCTTAGCATTAGGAAGTATGCCCACATCATTATTGTAAGAAGGAGAAATGAAGGCAGAATATATATCGTTGCTTCATCACCAAGATTCAGTATAAGTGAAAAAGATGCAAAAAACTGAAAAATCGTAAGAAGCATCAACATACACCAAGGTGGAATAGGTCTAAAGCGACTACGTCTTCTTTCATTTTTCTTCTTTTCTGCCTTTGTGAGTGGCTCGAGTGTTACTGAATAGTCAGCGAGAGTAATCTTGTCACCGAATTTAACAACTTCATCGGAAATGACTTCCTCGTCATTAACATAAATTCCATGAGAAGATTCCAAATCATAAATTTTCCACTCACCGCTATCATTTCTAATTATAGCCGCATGCTGTTTGGAAATAGTGGGCTTATCTATTAATATATCACTATTTGCAGCCCTTCCTATTAAATTCTCCCAATGAGGGATATAATATATTTTTTCGTCATTTACACCAACAAGCTTTCCCCAAATCTCGCTATTTTTTGGAAGAGTGAGAAGAGAGATTACAGTACCTACCAGAATAAAGAAGGAAAGAACAGGAAACATAATCTGCATCATTGAACCATACCCACTGGTAAAGAAACTGTTTGACTCTATTACTGATTGTACTGAATCTAAAAGCTGTGTACAAAATTCATCAAACATTTATTGCCTCCATAAAATTTACTTTTCATTTATCAGACATAATCCATGATATTATACTAGATAATGTGTTAAGTAACAAGAACTCTTCTAAAATATTAATAAATTTTTTTGATTTATTTATTTGACTATAAGTCAATTGTGATGTAATATGAAATTGGGGTATTATGCTTTCTGGTTATTTGGAAAGGAGAAGTCATGGAATCAGATTTAAAAATACGTATAATGCTTGAAAAAAGGGAGCATTTATTGCTTAGCCCTTATGCATGCTTTTCGGATGAATCAAAGGGAAGGCTGACGCCTGATGAGCCCTGTGATATCAGACCGGTATTTCAAAGAGATCGTGACAGAATAATACACTCAAAGTCATTTAGACGACTAAAGGATAAGACTCAGGTCTTTCTTACACCTGAAGGTGATCATTATAGGACAAGACTCACCCATACACTTGAGGTAGCTCAAATAGCCAGGTCAATTTCAAAATCGCTTACCTTGAATGAGGATTTGACTGAGGCAATAGCTTTGGGACACGATCTTGGCCATACCCCTTTTGGACATGCCGGAGAACGAGCTTTAAACAGAGTATGTTCAACAGGCTTTCATCATCATCTTCAAAGCGTAAGAGTTGTAGAGTTCCTTGAAAAGCATGGCAAAGGACTTAATTTAACCCTGGAGGTCGTTGATGGCATTAAAAATCATCAGACATCAGGAAAGCCGGCCACTCTTGAGGGTAAGGTGGTTCAGATGTCAGATAAAATTGCATATGTAAATCATGATATAGATGATGCAATAAGAGGCGGAATTATAAAAGAAGAAGATTTACCTAAGGAATACACAGAAATCTTAGGACATTGTCTTCGTGACAGGCTTAATTCGGTAATTCACAATATCATTATGAATTCCTTCGAAAAGCCTTATGTGGACATGACTGATGAATTTAGGTTAGCAATGGCCGGACTCAGAAAATGGATGTTTGAAAATGTTTATACCAATCCTATTGCTAAGGGTGAAGAAGGTAAGGCAGAATCCATGATTGAGCAGATGTTTGATTATTATAAAAAGCATCCGGAGCATATTCCTTCAGAGTATATTGAGCATATGGAAAGACGAGGTGAAAGTCTCGAGCTTGTCATATGTGATTACATAGCAGGAATGACGGATAGATTTTTTGTATCGACTTATACTGATACAATGATACCTAAAGCATGGAAATACTAAGAATGGAGGTGTGAAATGTACTATCCCGAAGAGCTTATAGAAGAAGTAAGACAGCGCAATGATATTGTGGAGGTTATTGGCTCTTATGTAAAATTAAATAAACGAGGAAGCGACTATAAGGGATTGTGTCCATTTCATAATGAAAAAACTCCTTCATTTAACGTGAATCAGAGGCTTCAGATTTTCAAGTGCTTCGGATGTGGTAAAGCCGGAAATGTAGTTACCTTCCTAATGGAGTATGAAAGCATGACTTTTCCGGAAGCATTAAAGAGCCTTGCGGAAAGAGGCGGAGTAAAGCTGCCTGAAGCTGATTATTCTTCTGAAGACAGACAATATGCCAAAACAAAGTCTGAGCTTTATGATATTTATAAAAAAGCAGCACTCTATTTTTACAGACAGTTAAAAAGTCCTATTGGCGCTGAAGGCTACAGCTACTTAAAGAACAGAGAGCTTTCAGATGAAACGATTGTAAGATTTGGACTTGGTTATTCACCAAAGGGTGGTAATGGCCTTTATAATTTGTTGAAGTCTGAAGGCTATGATGATGAATTACTTCATTTGTCGGAGCTTTTTAACTATTCTGAAAAATATGGAGCAAGAGATAAATTTTGGAACAGAGTAATGTTCCCAATAATGGATGTGAATAATAAGGTTATAGCCTTTGGCGGACGTGTCATGGGTGATGGTGAACCTAAATACCTTAATTCGAATGAAACTCGTATATTCGAAAAAGGTAAGAATTTATATGCACTGAATCTCGCAAGAAGGTCTAAAAAAGATTATTTACTTCTTTGCGAGGGCTATGTTGATGTAATTGCTCTTCACCAGGCAGGCTTTGACAATGCGGTAGCGAGTCTTGGAACAGCGCTTACCGGAATGCAGGCAAAGCTTATGTCCAGATATGTTAAAAAGGTTTATATTACCTATGATAGTGATGGAGCCGGTACTAAAGCTGCTTTAAGAGCAATTCCGATTTTGAAAAATGCAGGGATTAGTTGTAGAGTTATAAACATGAAGCCCTACAAGGATCCGGATGAATTCATAAAAGCTCTTGGCAAAGAGGCTTATGAACAAAGAATTGATGAGGCTGTACCCGGCTTCTATTTTGAAGTAGATTGTATGGCAAAAGAATACAAGCTTGATGAGGACCCTGAAGAAAAAACTAAATTTACAAATAGGTTATGCCAGAAAATGCTGGAATATCCTGACGAACTGGAAAGAACGACTTATTGTCAGGCGGCATGCAAAAAGTACAACATTCCTTATGATCAGTTTATATCAAAGGTAAAAAGACTTGCAGCCGGACTTTCAGTAGATACAGAGGCTGAACGTATTCGATATACAGACGATGTTGGCAGGGCAAGACCTGCGATGAGCGAAGAAAGGAAGGCTCTCGATAAGGACCGGTTTGAATATGAAAAGCTGATATTTACCTGGTGTACTCAAAATGTAATTTATGGAAATGTAGTAGTTAAGTTTACCACTCCTGAGGATTATCAGGAGGGTATACCGAGAAGGGTTGCAGAAGCAGTTTTTGAAAAGCTTAGGGAGGATAATGGTAGGATTAATCCTGCAGCTATTATAAATCGGTTTGATACAACTGAGGAACAGTCAATTGTAGCTGATTTATTTCAAACGGAAATCTGGGAACAGATGGGAGATGATTTAAAAATAAAAAATAAAGCTTTTTCTGATGCCATATGCAGAGTGGTTGAAAATTCTCTGAAATTTAAAATGGCAAAAGCTACAGCTTTGGGAGATGGGAAGCTCCTGACTGAGTGCATTAATCAGAAAAGAAATATTAAGGTTTTAGGAAAGAATATATTGAACACACTTGAATGAGAGATTTAGGTGTAGATGGAGGATGAATAAATGGAAACAAATCAGATGGAAATCCAGCAACAGCTGGCTGAACTTTTAAAATATGCTAAGGAAAAGAAGAATGTTATAGACGAGGATGATATTAATAGCTTTTTTGATGGAATTGAATTAAGCAGTGAGGATAAAGAAAGAATATATGCTTATTTAGAGGAAAATGATATTGACTTTCTTAAAAATCATCAGATAACATCCGATATTTCCGATAAAGAAGCAGAGGAAATGGCAAATCTTTCAGAAGAGGAGCTGTTGGCTGATCTTGATACTATAAACAGCATTGACAATATGAAGAATATTGGAGATGATGATGAATATGAATTACTTGACGGTGAAGAGGTTAAGATTGATATTTCTGTACCGGAGGGTATTGCAGTTGATGATCCTGTAAGAATGTACTTAAAGGAAATTGGCAAGGTTCCACTTCTGACAGCGGAGGAAGAAATAGAGCTTGCTCAAAAAATTGAAAATGGTGATGAGGCAGCAAAAAAAAGACTTGAAGAGGCTAATCTCAGACTTGTTGTAAGTATTGCTAAACGATATGTAGGCAGGGGACTTCAGTTTCTGGATCTTATTCAGGAAGGAAATCTCGGCCTGATTAAAGCTGCTGAAAAATATGACTATCGAAAGGGATTTAAATTTTCTACCTATGCTACCTGGTGGATCAGGCAGGCAATTACCAGAGCAATTGCTGATCAGGCCAGAACAATAAGAGTCCCTGTTCATATGGTTGAAAATATAAATAAGCTTATTCGCGCCAGACGAGAGCTTGTTCAGTCGCTTGGTCGTGAGCCTTCGGTTTCAGAGCTTTCCGATTATCTGGAAATGCCGGAGGAAAGAGTGCTTGAAATTATGAAAATCAGTCAGGAGCCGGTTTCACTTGAAACGCCTGTTGGTGAAGAGGACGATTCTCATCTTGGTGATTTTGTGCAGGATAATGTAATGCCGGATCCGGAAATTACAGCAGCTCAGTCAGCTCTTAAGTCTCAGATAGCTGAAGCCTTGGGACAGCTGTCTGAAAGAGAAAGAAAGGTGCTTGAGCTTAGGTTTGGACTAATTGATGGAAAGAGCCGTACACTTGAAGAGGTAGGAGCTGAATTTAAGGTTACCAGAGAGCGTATACGTCAAATAGAGGCAAAGGCTCTTAGAAAACTGAGATCACCAAATCGAAGCAGGAAGCTAAGAGATTATCTTGAAGAATAGGAATTAATATTAATGCAGTTAACAGGCAGACTATTTATGAATATTTCCATCGCCGAGCCCTGCAATGTGCTGGCCGATGTTGGTTGTGATCATGCTTATATCAGCATTTTTGCAATAGAAAATGAAATTGCTAAAAAAGCAATTGCGATGGATTTGAGGAAAGGACCACTCTCAAAGGCTAAAGCTAATATTGAAGAGCGTGGATTGCAGTCTAAAATTGATACCAGACTAGGTAATGGACTTGAGGCATTAAGGCCTGATGAAGCAGATGCCATCCTTATTTCAGGAATGGGCGGAATTACCATATGTCAAATTTTAGATGAAGGCTTAGATAAGATAGGAAGTGTTAAACAGCTTATTTTGCAGCCACAGTCAGACCTGGAGCTTGTTCGAAGAAAGATAGAAGAGCTTGGAATGCATATAGAAAGTGAGAAAATGTGCATTGAGGATGGAAAATTTTATACCTGCATGAAGGCTGTACCCGGAAGAGCTTCTTCTTATAATAATGAAAGTGATTATACCTTTGGTCGATTACTGATTGAAGAAAAAAATGAAGTGCTTCATCAGTTCTTGATAAAGAGGAACGAGAAAATCATGCTGATAAAGAAGCAGATTAAAGAGTCGGGGACGGATGCGTCGCTTCCGCAAAATATACTCGATGAAGAAATAAAGATTAGAGAAGCTTTGAACAGAATCAACTATAATAAGGACAATTGAAATTCATCTATGAAGTTCGAAAAACTAGGAGACCTGTCCGCTGTTCCATGAGCAGCATTAATCTTAAAGTTTTTCTATGCAAGCATATATGATTCTATACCTGATTGTAAAATAAGTTAGAAGGTTTCATCATGATTAAACTAAAAATTAAAAATTTTGAAAATAAATATTTTGAGTCTCCCATCAAAGCTTCGGAGTTGGCGAGAGAATACCAGGAAAAATTAAAAAATCCCATTATGCTTTGCAGAGTTAATGGCAGGTTACGTGAGCTTAGCACTGTTATTGATGAGGATGCTTCCATAGAATTCGTTACAAATGCTGAAAAGGCAGGTATGAAAACTTATGAGCGGGGACTTACTTTGGTTTTCTTAAAGGCTGTTTATAAGGTGGGTGGAAGCAGGCTTGAAAGATGCATTACTGAGTATGGCTTGGGACGCGGACTTTATTGTTCTTTAGTGGGCGAAATTACGCCTGATGACGGATTTGTTAATGATATCTTGAGCTATATGAAGCAATATATTGATGAAAAGCTTCCTATAATAAAAGAAACAAGGTCAACCTCCAAGGTGAGACAGCATTTTAAAGAGCTTGGTATGCATGACAAGGAGCTGCTCCTTAAATTTAGAAGGTCGTCTGCTACTAATGTTTATAGTCTTGGTAATTTTACAGATTACTTTTATGGTTATATGCCGGATACGACCGAAAAGCTTTCGATATTTAATGTAACCCGATATAAAAATGGTATTCTACTTATATTTCCGGACATTAGAAATCCTGAAAAGCTTGGAGCTGTTGAAAAAAGAGATAAGCTTTTTGAAACACTTGAGGAATCTAATGAATGGGCAAAAAGTATTGGAGTGGATTATGTAGGAAGTCTTAATAAACAGATTTCAGACGGAAATTCAGGTGAGCTTATTCTTTTGGCTGAAGCCTTACAAGAAAAAAAGATTGCCCAGATTGCTGAAATGGTCCGAAGCAGTGGTGACAGAAGATTTATTATGATTGCCGGTCCTTCATCCTCCGGTAAGACGACCTTTTCCCACAGACTATCCATTCAATTAAGACTTGTAGGCTTTAAACCACATGCGATTGGACTTGACAATTATTATAAAAATCGTATTGATGCACCTAGAGATGAGTACGGTAATTTTGATTTTGAATGTCTGGAGGCATTAGATGTTAAGCAGTTTAATGAAGATATGGTTAAGCTGCTGAAGGGCGAAGAGGTTGAAATGCCTACTTTTAATTTTAAAACCGGACTAAGAGAATATAAAGGCGACAGGCTTAAGCTTGGCGAAAAAGATATTCTTGTGATAGAAGGTATTCATGGGCTGAATGATAAACTAAGCTACAGCCTGCCTGAATCGTCTAAATTTAAAATTTACATAAGTGCATTAACTCAGCTTAATGTAGATGAGCATAATAGAATACCTACAACTGATGCAAGACTTCTTAGAAGAATTGTCAGAGATGCCAGGACACGAGGTACGTCAGCAAAGGATACAATTGCAATGTGGGATTCAGTCAGACGTGGTGAGGAAAAGTATATTTTTCCTTATCAGGAGGAGGCAGATGTTATGTTTAATTCGGCTTTAGTTTATGAACTATGTGCAATTAAACAATATGCAGAACCTCTTTTGTTTGGAATAGAGCCTGATTGTAAAGAATATGAGGAGGCTAAAAGGCTACTTAAATTCTTGGATTATTTTCAGGGAATAAATACTGAAACTATTCCTATTAATTCCATATGCAGAGAATTTATAGGCGGAAGCTGCTTTAATGTTTAGAAATAAGTAAGATTATGGCTTAAGTCCAAACTGTTATAAATTTGGGCTTAAGCTATATTTGATTCTAAGTTATTCTCTAAGTCGTATTTTTTTTCTTGATTTTTTGCGATATATCTGCTAGATTATTTATGCGAGTGATACAGATGATCGCGCCGTAAGGTGAGGAAAGTCCGGGCTTCGTAGGGCAGGGTGCCGGATAACGTCCGGTGGAGGTGACTCCCAGGCTAGTGCAACAGAAAAGAGACCGCCTGCTTCGGCAGGTAAGGGTGGAATGGTGGTGTAAGAGACCACCGCTTCTCTGGTAACAGAGAAGGCTGTGTAAACCCCACTCGAAGCAAGACCAACAGAAAATAATGTGGCGGCCCGTCACTTTTTCGGGTAGGTCGCGTTTTGCAGATGTAATGTCTGCAAAAGAGCTGTACGGTAACGTACAGTCAAGAAAGATGATCATCCAAGACAGAACCCGGCTTATAGTATCACTCGATTTAACCTTTGTTTGCTAACGAAGACAGCTTTTAACGACCACAATATATTGTGGTCGTTTTTTTTGCAAAAAAATGATTGAATTTATATTGATTCTTTGTCACAAATATATTGATTGAATGAGAGTGAAAAAATCACTAATTTGTGAACTGAAATATATTTCAAATTATTACATAAATGTTACACTGATTTTTGAAAAAATGAAAGAAAATCGGCTAAAAACGCCACTAAAACACTTGAAATCACCTCAAATTTGAGCTTAAAGTGGGTGATACAGCTGTAGTACAGAATAATTATTACGTAACAGATTAAAAATGTTAAGAAAATAGTGCACAAAAACGTAAAATTAATGTAAAATTATTATAGTGCAATATGTATACATATCATATTTTTGCAAAGAGCAAAATATACAAAATATACAATAGCAAAAACTTCACGCTAAAAAGAAAATTAAAAAATGACGAAAATCCGTTTTGAATATTGACTTTATTGCGAATTTTTATTAAGGTGTAGGCAGCTTAGAAAAAAACAAGGAGAAGAAAAATGTTTAAGAGAAGAAAATCTCTTTCTGATAGTAATCTCGTTACTAAGATTAATGATTTCAGAAAGAAATCCAATCCTCTTCCACAAAAAATTATTTGCTCCATAAGCATTGCTTCATTAGTAGCTGCAGGAACCTATACAACACTTGGTGCCAACGCTCAGGTCGATGAAGAGCTTAATAGTCAGATACTTGCCTATTATATGGATACAAATAATGTCATAGTTTTTCCAACCGCAGAAATTTCTATGATTACATTATCACAGGAGAATGTTTCAGAAATTGACAATATCTATAATTTTAAAGATGAGGTTCAAGTAGAAGCTGAAGCAGATTATGAAATTCTTGGTAATGTAGAAAATATTTGCTATGATATTTACTCAGGCGATGAATATGTTTCAAATGAGATAAGTACTAGCGCAAATATCGTTGTGGAGGATGCCTTAGCCTCTATAGATGATGCTATGGCTGACCTTGACGAAATAGCTCAGGCTGAAGCAGAAAGAATTGCTGCTGAAGAGGCTGCTAAAGCTGCCGAGGAAGCTGCCAAATTAGCTGCTTCTTATGTTGACAATCCTAATATGGTAATTAAGCTTACAAATGAAGAGCTTGATTTACTTGAAAGACTTGTTCAGTGCGAGGCAGGAGGAGAGGATATGGTTGGCAAGATTTTGGTTGCCAACGTAGTTATTAATAGAGTAAACAGTAAAAGATTTCCGAATACTGTTTCGGGAGTTATAAATGCAAACAGACAGTTTGCACCTGTAACTAGCGGTATAATAAATACGACTACAGCTTCTTCAGATACAAAGAAAGCTGTTGCGCGTGCATTGTCAGGTGAAGATTATTCAGATGGCGCTTTATTCTTTATAAGCCGTAGCCATTGTTCAAAGTCATCAGCTGCTTGGTTTGATGATAATTTCGAAAAGGTTGTTGAACATGGTGGACATGAATTCTTTAAATAATATTCTGTGTGTTTAGATTTTCATCTAAAAGCCCTTACGTCAATCAAAGATGTAAGGGCTTTTTGATATATTTCTTGTACTTAAAAAAAAGCTGTGCTATAATGGAACACAAAGAATTTTTTTGAAAGGCTTAACTGTGATGGAAATATTATATAAAAGTACAAGAGATTCTAAAAACATTGTAACTGCTTCTCAGGCTATTTTAAAGGGACTCGCTGATGACGGAGGTCTTTATGTACCTGACAATATGCCAAAGCTTGAAGTTAGCTTTGATGAGCTTGGCAAGATGACTTATCAGGAGATAGCTTATGAGGTTATGAAGCTTTTTCTTACCGATTTTACAGAAGAAGAGCTTAAATCATGTATTAATAAAGCGTATGATTCAAAATTTGATACAGAAGAAATTGTCCCATTGGTATATGCTGATGGAGCTTATTATCTTGAGCTTTTCCATGGCTCAACTATTGCATTTAAGGATATGGCACTTTCAATCCTTCCTCATCTTATGACAACCTCTGCTCGTAAGAATTCATTAAAAGAAGATATTGTTATTCTGACAGCAACCTCCGGCGATACCGGAAAGGCTGCACTTGCGGGCTTTGCTGATGTTCCCGGAACAAAAATAATTGTATTTTATCCTAAGCATGGTGTAAGTCCGGTTCAGGAAAAGCAAATGGTTACTCAGCGAGGTGCCAATACCCGAGTTATTGGAATTGAAGGTAACTTTGATGCTGCCCAGAGTGGTGTTAAAGCTATGTTTAACAATAAAGAATTGGCAGCAGCTATGAAGGAAAAGGGCTTTGTCTTTAGTTCAGCTAATTCTATAAATATTGGACGTCTTGTTCCACAGATTTGCTATTATGTTTATTCTTATGCTAAGCTTCTTAATGAAGGTAAGATTGCAAAGGGAGACAAGATAAATTGTGTAGTACCTACAGGTAATTTTGGAAATATTCTTGCTGCTTATTATGCTAAGCTTATTGGAACACCAATAAACAAGCTTATTTGTGCAAGCAATACCAATAAAGTCCTCTATGATTTCTTTACTACAGGAAAGTATGATAAAAATAGAGAATTCGTTGTTACTACATCACCATCCATGGACATCCTTATCTCTTCAAACCTTGAACGTCTTATTTATAAGATTGCCGGTCAGGATGCATCAGCAACTGCTAAGCTTATGGATGAACTTAAGAATGATGGTATTTATACAATTACTGATGAAATGGCTTTGGGACTTGAAAGCTTTGTATCAGGCTATGCTGATGAAGCAGAAACTGCTGAAACCATTAAAAAGCTCTATGAGGACACCGGCTATATTATAGATACTCATACTGCTGTTGCAGCAAAGGTATACAATGACTACAAGAAAAATACAGGAGATAAGACGGTATCTGTAATTGCTTCTACCGCAAGCCCTTACAAGTTTACCAGAAGTGTACTTACAGCAATTGATCCTGAATTAGATAAGCTTACTGATTTTGAACTTATAGACAAGCTTCAGGAGCTTAGTCGTACAGATATACCTCAGGCAATTGAGGATATAAGAACAGCACCGGTTCTTCACGATATAGTATGTGAAACCGAAGATATGCAGTCAGAGGTTGAAAAATACTTAGGACTCTAAATTACCATACTAAAAATTTAGTTGGAGTTTGTTAATAGTGGGAAATGATTTATGAAACGACTTTTGAAATATCTTAAGGACAGTCTTATAAATATAATAAAAGGCGTTCTGATGGGGGTTGCAAATGTAATACCCGGCGTAAGTGGTGGTACAATGGCTGTATCGCTTGGAATCTATGACAAGTTTATAGCCGCCATTACAAATCTATTTAAAAGATTTAAGCAAAGCATCGCATTTCTGATTCCTATCATTATAGGCATGGGAGTTGGAATTGTAGGTTTTGCCTATTTGATTGAATATCTCTTGGAAAAGCAGACACTTCCTACCGATTTGGCCTTCATAGGTCTTATCCTTGGAGGAGTACCTCTTATTTTTAGAGGTCTTCGTGGCAAGCAGAAGGAAAAAGGGATTGATAAATTTAAAATCAGACCACAGGATGTTATTGCCTTTGTCTTATTTTTTGCACTAGCTGTAGGACTTCCTTTGTTCAAGGAGAGCACAGATACTCTTCAACAACTGGAGGTTAATGCAGGCAATGCATTTATGCTTTTCTTTGGTGGCATTATTGCAGCTGCTACGATGGTTGTTCCCGGAGTAAGTGGTTCAATGGTGATGATGATTTTGGGCTTTTATTATGGTGTCCTTAATTTAGTAACAGGCTTTTTTAATGCAGTATTTGCATTAGATTTTGCCGGAGCACTTAAACTGTGCATTTTGATTATACCATTTGGTGTAGGAGTTCTGTTAGGAATCTTCCTTATTGCGAAGCTCATAGACTACTTATTTAGAAATCATGGAATTGTTACATATTTTGCAATTTTTGGTCTTATTATTGCTTCACCCTTTGCGATTATTTATAATACCGGTGTATTCAGTAAAGCTTTTAGCCCATTAGGACTTTTGGTTGGAATAATTTTAATGCTGGTATTTGGATATGGCACATATTATATTGGTACAAAAGAATAGAGTAGTTCTTTAATATTATATTTTGATATGGTACATATTATATAATTATATAGCTTTTTTATGAGAGATTAGAGATGATGGAAAGGTTTATGTGGGCATCACCCTGCATAAACCTTTTCGCTTATATGAAAATGTACATTCTAATTGTATAAAAGGAGTATTGCAAATGACCTCTC
>CAZVBH010000005.1:0-47629 GCA_964625275.1 uncultured Lachnoclostridium sp. | reverse complement strand
AAGCTCGGTGGCAATCATGGTATCGGTATCATCGATATCGTTGAAAATCGTGTGGTTTGTATGAAGTCTCGTGGTGTTTATGAAACGCCAGGTGGAACAATTCTTCTTGAAGCTCATCAGCAGCTTGAAGAGCTTATTCTTGACAGAAAGACTCTTTCATGCAAGAAGGAGCTTGCTAACAGATTTGCAGATGTTGTATATGAAGGAAACTGGTTCACACCACTTCGTGAAGCAATTCAGGCATTCATGGAGGTTACTCAGGAATATGTAACTGGTGAAGTTAAGATGAAGCTCTATAAAGGCAACATCATTAAGAAGGGAACTACTTCTCCATACTCACTTTACAATGAAAGCATTGCAAGCTTTAAGACAGGTGATATGTATAATCATAAGGATGCTGAAGGATTTATCAATCTCTTCGGACTTTCACTTAAGGTACGTGCAATGAAGAAGTTGGAAGTTGAAAACAAACAGAATGAAAAATAAACTCTAAAAAACGGTGAAAGCTCATATATGATGCTGGAAAAACCAGGGAACCTGCACGATTTTCTTTGAAAATCGTAACCCTTGAAGTTTTTCTACGCAAGCATATATGAGCCTTTCTTATTAAGCAAAATGTCTGAGCCGCCACTTGAGTACTGAAGTTATCATTATTAATATATCCGAGTTAATAATCCTGTTCTCTTTGGCTCACTCATATTTACTCTCCTACTTAAATCTCACCTGTAAATTCATCTTAATGTACAGCTCTCCATTTTCTTCGTAAATGTTCATATATTTATGACGCGTAGTAGAAGCTCTGTCAAGCTTAGTATTATCTAAAAGATATTGTTCAAAGAAATCTCTATTATAAATGTGGTAAGCAAGTATCTCTCCATCTGCTTTAACAATAATATATCCACCGTTTGCTTCGTCCAGACCATTCCAAGGCTTAGCAGGTTTCATTCCTAACGCACATGAGCACAAAAATTTCTTAAATTTGTAGATATACATCAAGGGATCGCCATATTGCAAGGGATCTCTATTTCCTAAAAGCTCTACAAGTTTATGACAATCCTTAATATCTTCTATATATGAATATAATAACATATTACCAAGTATTAATGGCATACTGCTGTCAACCATAATAAGATTTCTCTTGAATCCATCATGATTCATACCAATATATTCAATATTGCCTCCAATGTCCAGAATTTTAGAAATTCTATCTTTAATCTTTGTTCTGGTATTAATAGAATTTATTAAATCTGCTTGCTTTTTATTAAGTCCGGTAACTTTATAAATAAAATTAGTTGTCTCTGCAGCATTCACTAAAGTAGGTGCATTACCAACCTCAGATTTTATAGAAAAACGAACGTTTCGAATATAATTTGTGTGAATATCCTGTATTTGCATAGAAATATCAGACTTATCATTTGACGGAGCTTTAATTTTTGTTACTCTTATGCCATTTGCAAATTTAGTAAGTTCCTCAAGTTCAAAACTTCCCTTATGTGATGCAATTTCCTTTAAAAGTTTATTTGCATTATCATCCATTGTTTGTCTTGAGACTGTCATAATCGTTTCGGATTGAAGTTCAACTTTAATATCCTCATCTGTTATTACATAATCTATAACACACCCTTTATTTTCTTCGCGCATTATTTTTAATATAGGATAATAAACATTATCAATCTTTTCTACTTTTTCATTTGCAGCATATACGCGTCCCTGACTTAACAGTTTCATAAAAGTATACAATTCAGACCATTCACCTTTATTACCCGACTTTTTCTTGTCTTTGTTGCTCATTTTCTAATACCTTCCTTATCTCTTTTGCTATAGCTTCAATAACATTTACCGTTACACTATTACCAAACTGTTTGTACATATGAGTATCAGCTAAATCAAACTTAAAATCATCTGGAAAACCTTGTAGTCGAGCCCACTCTCTTGGTGTCATTTTTCTGATACCATCATGGTTTACTTCACCTTTAATATGAGTTATAGGTTCAAAATTAGTTAACCTCTTATCTACTATCAAATTTCTTTCTCTTCCCATGCCACCACAGACAATAGCACCAGCTTTACCATCTAAATCACGAATTTCATATCCAAAGCCATTTCCTTTAGCTTTATGTCTTTCTTTATGATTAATTAATGTCTGCATATATACTGTTGAAAGATAATATTTTACACTCACTTCATTATCTTCCATAATGTCACGTATGCAAGTTTCGGAATTATTACCTTTTGGGAAATTAAATGAGCTGCTATCAATATCTTTTCTGAATGCAACTATATAAATTCTTTCACGATTTTGTGGGACTCCAAAATCTTTGCTGTTAAGAATTTTATCGTAAACATTATATCCGATTTGTTCAAAGGACTTCTTAATGATTTTGAAGGTTCTCCCTTTGTCATGAATAGCAAGTCCTTTTACATTTTCACAAAATATCACTTTAGGTCTGTGAGTTTCACAAATTCTAACAACATCCTGAAATAAAGTTCCTCTGCACATTCCCTTGTAATCATCATCAAATCCCATTCTTTTACCGGCCAAAGAAAATGCCTGACATGGAAAACCTGCAAGACATATATCAAAATCAGGTATATCTGTTTCAGCAATTTTTGTAATATCTCCGGCAATATCAAAATCATCATGATAGTTAAGTTTATAAGTTTCCTGCGCATATGTATCCCATTCACTTACAAAAACCGTCTGAATATCGTCTTTAAATGCATTATCAAAACCCTTTCTGATGCCTCCGATGCCGGCAAATAAATCAATAGATTTATACATATAAAGTTCTCCTATTCTATATCATAATCAGTAAAAAGTTCATCAAAAATCGCTTCTTCAATCACTCTGATACACTGATTCGTATCTTTAATTATTTCTTTACCCCAAAACCTGATAACAGTCCATCCAAGAAATTGTAATTTTTTATTAACATCATCATCTCTCTGTTGATTTTTGGATATTTTCTTAATCCAAAAATCCGAATTCTCACCACGCTCCAATTGAGGCTTTAATATTTCCCAATCTTTGCCATGAAAAAATTCACTGTCACAGAAAACAGCTATTTTATATTTAGTTAAGACTATATCAGGTTTTCCTGGTAACGCTTCATAATTTTTTCTATAGCGATAACCCTTATGCCATAATGCAGTTCTAAGCTTTACTTCAATTGAAGTATCCTTAGATTTTATGTTTTTCATGTTTTTATGGCGTTGTTCTTTAGTTAGCCTGTCCAATTTATCACAACACTTTCTTAAAGTAAAACCGAACAAATTTTCACTATATAATTATACTAACACACTTTTCAAATATCGTCAAGCAATCAAAGATTTATCATCAAATAATTAATAGATTTATTGCTGCTTATTGCTACATATCCGTCATTAATTATAAATGATGCGACATAGCCAGTAGCAGTTATCTGATTGTCTGATGCTTTGATAGCAAAGCGATAATATTCCAGATTCTTTTTTGCCTTTAGATTATCAATGCCTGGTCTTGTATTATATTCCGGTGTCAGATGAATATTTCGAAAGTCGAGTCCGAGTCCGAGTCCAAGCAGCTTACTTATTGACTCTTTTATTGTGAAGAGTCTTAGCAGGTCTTTTATTTTATCATCTTCGTTTACCAGTCTGCGGGCAATGTCTTCATTTACTCTGCGAGTGGTAGCTTCATAGTCTATGCCGACCTCTGATTCGTCTGTATAGGCAATCAAGGCTTTAATATCACTATGGGTTACATTAAAATGCAAATTTGATGATTCGAAATAAGGCTTGCCGGTTTCTGTATAGCTTATCTCACTGCTTTTGGGTTTGATGAGGCCAATAAGTAGTCCTGACGTAAAAATTTCATTACGTATCTTTTCATTATTGCACTCCAAAAGACGTTTTTGTCTTCTAGAGTCAAAATTAGAAGCTATTTCTTTATCGTATTTTAAAATTCTAGTTGAATGTACCTTTATCAAAACTTATTCCCCCAATCTGAAACCCAAAAACAAATTTACTTACGCTTATAAATGCATAAATAAGAATTCTCTTTTTCAGAAATCTTTACTTCTTTTTCGAGTTCATAGCCAAATTTGACTGAATATCTTCTGGCTGCTCCTATATTTCTTGCATAAATTATTACATAAGAGCCTTTTCGAAGCAGCTTTTTAGAATATTCAAAAAACTGGCGATAGATATCTTCTATTTTTTCCTGATCGCTGTCTCTATTTGAAAATGGCATATTTGTGATTATTTCATCAAACATATGGTCATGCTTGAAATCGAAATAATTTCTATTGATGAAGAAAATCTCGGTATCGGATTTCTTTGCATTTTTCTTTGCCTTTTCAATGGCATCTCCGTAGGTATCTATTCCATAAAGTGGTGATGCTTTGCGATACTTATATCTTTCGATTAGCATTGTTCCTACTCCACAGAATGGATCAAGCACCTGAACGCCTGACTTTAGGTAGTCTGCTGCGAGATATACGAGATTTGCAGCAAGCTCCGGTCTGATGCTTGCTGAGACAAACTCCTGTCTGTAATCAAATCTTTTATCAGCTATCGTAAATAGCTTTATCATTACAGTCAAACTTCCTTCTCTATTTTCCAGAAGTCTTATTTCTACTTCATAGTCAGATGGCTGGTTTACAAAAAAGCCTTCTGATTTTCTCTGAAGCTCACCTGAAAAATCTTTAATGAATGTGGTCTTCTTTTTTTCGTCTGCCTTTGAGAAAAGACTTACCCTAAAGCCCCAAGGGTCTTTTTCCTTATGTCTTGAATTCAGAAAATTCTTTAATTCTCCACCGGCAATCATTTCAGCGGCTGAGATGGCATCATAAGGAACTTTTTTCAAATTAGGAACAAGGAATAAAAGCTCTTTATAGGTTCTGATATTTTGCACCTCATCAAGCTTTAATATTCTTGCGCATACACCCATACTGAGCACTCGCTTTGTATCCATGAGCATATTGTCAGCTGTTATATAAGCAAGACCTGATGGGGTTGTGAGCATTACCTCACTCATTATGTTCGCACCGGTAAAGGTATGCTTTTTAACTGATGAGCCCAGTAAATCATTAAAGGCAGCCATCTGCTCATTATAATGCTTCCTGTTTTCATCAGAAACTGCCGACTCTGAAAGTGATTTTCTCAAAGAATCGAGCTTTGTCCTAAAGCTTTCAATATTTATATTCTTTAATGCACGCAGATAGGCACTTTTTACATACTCAGTCTCTTCTTTTTCATAGGCATTATAAAGTGCACCTGCAGCCGACTGTATATGTAAAATACCAATTATCTGTGCAACATTTTTTCTGGATTTCGGATCAGGGAGCTCCAACATTCTAATCAGATAGATTGTATCCTCTTCATCCGGAGTAAACGGCTTCTCGTTGATTTTATTCTTGAGCGCAATAAATGCTTCTCTTGAATTATCACTATCCTGAACCTCTTTAATCAAATTATTCATTAAAAATCCTCCAAACCTCGAACTTGCTGTTCATTATTATGTCATTTGTATTTTAGGCGGGTTATCTTTTCTTCTTGCCAACCATTAATGCTTACTTATTAACTTAAACTGTATTGTAGTTGATATTAAATTTCATAACCTGCCCTAATGCTTTTATAAATTTTAGCTATATTTAGTGGTTAATTCTCTATTTCATAACCTACCATAAATGCTTTTTTATTAATTTCTACTGTCTTAGGTGGTACTGTGCTTTCAATTACTGCGAGCCAGTCTTCAAGTGGAAAATCCATATGTCTTGCAGCCATGCCGAGAACAATTACATTAAAGGTTCTGGTATTACCAAGCTTCTTAGCCTCTGACATTGCATCAATTGCAAGGACCTTTCTGGTGCTTGAAAGTGTTTCTATTATATTTTCAGGATACTGAGCCTTGCCAATTACAACAGGCATTGGGTCAATTCTCTGATCATTTACAATAATTACTCCGTCTTTTTTTACAAAGTGAGCATAACGAAGTGCTTCAAGTCTTTCAAAGGCAATAAGTACATCAGCCTGTCCTTCACTGACAATCGGCTCACAAACCTCGTCACCATAACGTACATAGGTTACAACAGAGCCGCCTCGCTGAGCCATTCCATGAACCTCTGAAAGCTTAACATCATAGCCTGCCCTGAGGGTAATTCCGCCTAAAATTCTACTGGTAAGCAGTGTACCCTGACCGCCTACACCAACTATCATTATATTCTTAACAGCCATGGTTACACCTCTACTTTCTTTAATGCATCAAATTTGCAAAGCTGCTCGCAAAGTCCACAACCGTTACAAAGTGTATCATCAACCTTTACAGTGCCATCAGCCTGTTTTGTAATTGCAGGACAGCCAGGCTTCATGCACATGCCGCATTTCTTGCATTTTTCAGAATCAGCCTTATACTGTGTTGTGATTCTTCTCTTATCCAAGAGAGCACATGGATATTTAGCAATAATCACACTTAATTCGTCCTTGGCAACCTCTTGCTTTACAAGCTCTTCAAAGGCTTTTACATCAAGAGGACTCTGAACAGTTACATTCTTAATGCCCATGCTTTCACAAAGCTTAACAACATCAATTGCTGCAACTATGTCGCCCTTTAAGGTCTTGCCGGTACCTGCATGGTCCTGATGACCGGTCATACCTGTAGTTGAATTATCAAGAATAATGACAGTACCTGTTGCCTGGTTATATACCATGTTCATAAGTGAATTAACACCCGTATGCATAAAGGTAGAATCGCCGATAACTGCAACCCAGTTTTTTACATAATCCTTGCCCTTTGCCATCTCCATTCCATGAAGTGTGGAAATTGAAGCGCCCATACATACTGTTGTATCAACAACAGCTAATGGATCAACGGCACCGAGTGTATAACAGCCGATGTCGCCGGCTGCATGAATACCAAGCTTTTTAAGTACATAAAAAGCAGCTCTGTGAGGACAGCCGGGACACAAAATCGGTGGTCTTACAGGTACATCTGCAGGAGTATCAAGCTCTACCTTCTGACCGCAAAGCTTTTCCTTAAGCATATTTGTGCTGTATTCGCCCTGAACAGTAAGCAAATCCTTACCATGACATTCGATACCCCAGGAACGAACCTGCTCTTCAATTATAGGATCAAGCTCTTCAACTATGTAAAGGGTATCTACTGAAGCTGCAAAGTCTTCAATCATTTTTCTTGGAAGCGGATAAACTACTCCAAGCTTAAGAACAGATGCATCAGGCATAGCCTCTCTTACATACTGATAAGGAATACCTGAGGTAATTACGCCGACTGATTTGTCACGCATTTCAATTCGGTTAATAGGAAAAGTAGCGCCATCCTCAGACATTTTATTTTCTCGTTCTTCAACATAGAGGTGACGCTTTTTAGCCATTGCAGGCATCATTACATTCTTAGGTACGTTTCGTACATAAGGCTTGTCCTCAACCTCTACTCTAGGGCAAAGCTCAACCACACTCTGTGAGTGAGCCAGTCTTGTTGTAGTTCTTACGATGACAGGGGTATCATATTTTTCACTTAATTCATAGGCATATTTAATGAATTCCTTAGCTTCGCCACTGTCACTAGGCTCAATTACTGGAACCTTGCAGGCTCTTGCAACCGCTCTGGTGTCCTGTTCATTTTGTGAGCTGTAAAGACCTGGATCGTCGGCAACTACAACTACGAGTCCACCTGTTACGCCAATGTAAGACATTGTATAAAGTGGATCCGAAGCGACATTAAGACCTACGCACTTCATTGAGCAGAGTGAACGCACTCCGGCAAGTGAAGCACCGATTGCAACCTCCATGGCTACCTTCTCATTAGGTGACCACTCTGCATATATCTCATCATATTTTACTATATTTTCGCTAATTTCTGTACTTGGTGTGCCCGGATATGCTGCTGAAACCTTTACACCTGCTTCATAGCAGCCTCTGGCAATTGCTTCATTACCAAGCATTATCTTCTTCTGAATTTCTGACAAAACTGCACCTCCAACCTATTTGATTCTGTCCAAAAAACAAGCAAATTTCTGTTTAAAATATAGACACTTATAAGGTTATAAGCAAGTAGCGAAGCGGATAGCTAATATCTGCTTTGATTTATGTATAAAAAAGAACAAATTTCTGCTTAAATGCAAGCACTTATAAGATGCCTAAATAAAAAATTAGCATAATAATATATGCTCTTTCAGACAGACCTTTGATAAGTATATCATCAGTGACTAAAAAATGCAATAATTTACGTCTAAATTTGCTCTCTAACCTTGACAAATACGTTTAAAAACTGTTTAATGTAACAAGGTGCTGCAGAGTTAATAAAAAAGAAAGGAACGCAGTCCAGGCTCTGCACAAAAATCTGCGTTTAAGTGAAGCCGAGATTTGTAATCAAAACAGCAAAGATTAATATTCAGGCAAACTTAAGACTAAAAAAATGGAAAAGCTCTGGGGTGGTCGTTTCACCGAGGAAACAGACACTTTAGTTTATAATTTCAATGCTTCAATCACCTTTGACAAGCGTTTTTACGCTCAGGATATTCGTGGAAGCATTGCGCATGTAACAATGCTGGCAGCAACAGGAATTCTTACTAACGAAGAAAAGGACCAGATTGTTGCCGGACTTAATGGAATTTTAGATGATATCAATTCAGGCAAGCTTGAAATTGATGAAACTGCTGAAGATATTCACAGCTTTATCGAGGGAACTCTTACCGAGAGAATTGGAACCGTAGGCAAGAAGCTTCACACTGGTCGCAGCCGTAATGACCAGGTAGCCCTTGACATGAAGCTCTATACCAGAGATGAAATTCTTAATACAAGAAGGCTTGTACTTGACCTTTTAAAGACAATCCACAATTTAATGAAGGAGCATATTGAAACATATATGCCTGGATTTACTCATCTTCAAAAGGCTCAGCCTCTTACACTTGCTCATCATCTTGGCGCATATATGGAGATGTTCAAGCGTGATTATGACAGACTTTCAGATATTTATAAGAGAATGAATTACTGCCCTCTCGGCAGCGGCGCACTTGCAGGCACTACCTATCCACTTGACAGAGAAATGACTGCAGCTCTGCTTGGCTTTACCGGTCCTACCCTTAACAGCATGGATGGCGTTTCTGACAGAGATTATCTCATAGAATATCTCAGTGCTCTTAGCATCATTATGATGCACCTTAGCAGATTCTGTGAGGAAATAATCATCTGGAATACAAATGAATATCAGTTTGTTGAAATTTCTGATACCTATTCAACAGGCTCATCAATTATGCCACAGAAGAAAAACCCTGATATTGCTGAATTAATCAGAGGTAAGACAGGTCGAGTATATGGAGCCCTTAATTCAATGCTTGTCACAATGAAGGGACTTCCACTTGCATATAATAAAGACATGCAGGAGGATAAAGAGCTCTCCTTCGATGCAATTGATACGGCTAAGGGCTGTCTTAAGCTTTTTGAAGGAATGCTTAACTCAATCAAGTTCAACAAAGAAAGAATGTATGCTTCTGCTACAGGCGGATACACAAATGCTACTGACGCAGCTGATTATCTCGTTATGAAGGGTGTACCTTTCAGAGATGCTCATAGAATCATCGGTGAAATTACTGTTTACTGTATTGGCAAGAAATGTGCAATCGACGATTTAACTATTGAAGAGTTTAAGAAATTCTCAGATGTATTTGAAGAAGATGTTTACAATGCAATCTCCCTTGATACCTGCGTAAGAAAGAGACTTACAATTGGTGCACCGGGACCTGATGCAATGAGAAAAGTAATTGAAATTAACGAAGAGCTTTTAAAAACATTACAATAAAGATAATAACTTAACCTTATCACGAAGTGGCTTTAAGGTTATGAGCAAGTAGCGAAGCGGATTGCGAATATCCGCTTTTATAAAACCAAAAGGCAGATCATTAAAGATCTGCCTTTTGCATCAAAAGAAATAGTAAATAAAAAAAGTTAATTGCTATAATAATTTAAATTTGCTGACTTCTTGATTGAAAGTATCTTAATAATATGACAAACAAGTGAAGCAACCAAGCAGCCTCCGGCAAGTACTGCATAAACAATTCCGGAATTTCTTACACTAAGTGCGTAGTCAGCAACATTCGCCGCGCCATAAATTCTAAGATAAAGATTGATATTTAGAATTGCAGGAATTGCAAGAACTATTCCAATAAGAAGAAGAATCGTTGCTGCAAAATCCAGTCTGTAAATTCTGTCCTTAAGCAAAAGTCTGAGACTTAAATCTTCCTTTGCACTTTGCTCCTGAACCGCGAGCTTCTTAATTTCTTCAAAGGTATACTCGTGACCACATTCCTCACACTTTGCCCCATCAAACTTTACCAGTTTACCACAAGATACACATTTAACCATTTGAACATCTCCCCAAAATGTATTATTAAATTGAATAATAGCACATTTCTACCAATAATTCAACTCATTTAATGAATACTAAGCATATAATTTTAGAAAATAAATGATTGAAGTTCATACTCCTAATTTACTGCTGCTCATCATTCGTAGCCTGCTCATCATTTGTAACCTGCTTATCATTTATAGCCTGCTTGCGTCTTGCTATTACTTCGAGAGTCGCTTTAACAGCCTTTTCTTCCTCTTCCTTTGTAATTTTCTTTGCCAGTGACACTGTCTGATAAAGATTAATAATTATCATGAGTGCAAGTGGCACAACAATTAACGGAATAAAAATAAGTGGATTTGATAAAAGTCTTATTGCAACTCCTAAATAATAGGAATTAAAGACTACTTCGCCAATTACATCACTATCAAGTGTTGTATAAATATCATTTGAATTATTTGCATCACCCTTGGTAGTGAAAATATACTGTTCTCCATCCGGCTCAATTCCTACAATACGATGTGTATTTACTGAACCTGAAAGTGATGGATCTCTGGAGTAGAAGGAAATCACATCACCAACCGCAAGCTCTGATGAGTCAGTTTCTTTTACTACAATAAGTGAATTTGTAGGTATTGTAGGCTCCATGCTGCCGGTCATTACTGTAAACATTGAATAACCAAAGATAGATGGTGCCTTACCTGATTTTGTAAGTAAAACAGAAATAAGTATCAGAACTGAACAAATAATTACAGTTACAGAAATAATATTAATCGCTTTAAAGATAATCTTCTTTAACATGATTACTTATTATCCTCATTACTTTCTTTATTTTCGCCATCTGACACTTTTTCAGTATCATTTACTCCTGCTTTCTTATTTCTGTTGTTAAGTGCCGTTACTATGTACTTAGAAAGGCTGTTAGCTTCAGCCTTCTTCTCAGCTTTAGCTCTCCTTGAAGCTTCTTCATCAGCACGCTTTTGCTGAAGCTTGGCTTCGTTTTCAGCCTCTTTTACACGCTTGTTTGCTTCTAAAACCTGAGCTTCAGCCTGAAGCTTTGCTGCTTCAACATCAGAAGCTGCTTTATCCTGAAGCTTCTTAATCTTAGTTGCAGCTTCTTCTTTATTCCTCTGGATTTCAGCTGCAGAAGCGTCCTTAGTTTTCTGAATTTCAGCAGCAGAAGCATCCTTGGTTTTCTGAATTTCATCTTCCGATTCAGTCTTAATTTTCTGAATTTCAGCTTCTGCATTTTCCTTTGTCTCTTTAATCTGAGACTCTGCTTCAGCCTTAGTCTTTTCAATTAAGCTTTTGGCTTCATTTTGTGTTTTCTCTATTTCTGCAGCAGAGCGCTTATTTAACTGCTCAATTCTGGCTGCACAGGTTTCTTCGGCAAGCTCTCTGTCCTGTCGTTCCTTTTCAGCCATCTTAAGAGCTGCCTCTTTGTCACTACGTTCTGAGTCAGCTAAACTATTAGCTTCCTTAAGCTTTTCATTTAGGTCAGCTATTTCAGAAGCAGATTCATTCTTAATTCTGTTAATTTCTGATTCAGCTGAATTATTAATTTTTTCAATCTCAGCAGCTGTTTCTAATTTAGTTTTTTCAATCTCAGTTGCTGCTTCTGACTTAGTTTTTTCAATTTCAGTTGCTGCTTCTGACTTAGTTTTTTCAATTTCAGTTGCTGCTTCAGACTTAGTTTTTTCTATTTCGGCATTTGAAGCTTCAGTAATTCTCTTAATCTGATTATCAGCTTCCTGCTTTGTACTTGCAAGCTTAGCTTCTGACTCAGCTTTAGTCTTTGAAATTTCTGAATCAGCTTCCTGCTTTGTCTTGGCTATTTCATCAGCTGCCTCTGCTTTTGTCTTTTCAATTTCTTTAGCTGCTTCTTCTTTGGCTATATCTGATTCAAGCTGTGCAAGCTCTGCAGCCTCTTTGGCTGATTTAACTTCATTCTGAATTGCATCACGTTCGGCTTTAAGGGCTTCCAGCTGCTTTTTGAGCTCATCTGCTTCATTCTTAAGGCCTTCAATTTCTTTAAGGGCATTGTCCTTTGCTGTAGTTTCAGCTTCAAGCTTGGTTAATGCCTCATCCATTGCAGCTTCGGCTTCACCGGCTCGTTTTTCAGCGGCAGTACTCATTTCCATGGCATTAAACATCTGCTGATTGAGCATGTTCATCTGAGATTCCATCTCATCGAGAGCATCTTCAACATCTTTTCGTGCCTTGATTTCTTCTTCAAGCTTAGCTTCAGCATCAAGCTGAGCCTGAGTAACCTCTTCTATAATAACCTTTCGAATTTCAACATCCTCGAGGTCATAATTATCTACAATCTGTTCTTCGATTCTCTTAATGAACTTTGGCTTTATTACTCTTCGCTTCTTTCCGGCTTCTTCAGCAATATTGCGTTCATCATCTAAGAGACTTTTGAAAACTGTATAATTGGTAATCAGATTTGTATAGAGCTGGAACATATATTCCTCATCGAATTCAAGTGCTGAATTCTGAACCTCTATTGTATATCCAACCTCATCATAGCTTTCAAGGAACTGCCAAAGCTTGTAACAGGTTCTGTAGTCAGGGTCCTTCATCATAAGGTTTGTACGCTGAATAGGACTGTGAACCTTTGAACAGCCTGCCATTATGCTGCAAAATGAGCTGGTTCTGAGCGAAAGCACGAGTCTTCTTACTCGGTCAATTCGCATGAAGACATTCATATTGTCAGTGTCATTTTCAGCAAGACTCTGGCGGTTTTTTATCTTCATTTCAAGCTTATATTCAATTTCCTCATATGCATCATCAACCTTACTTTCGTAGGTCAAGGTATTCATTTTTTCATCACCTGTAGACCAGAAGATTACATCCGTTCTTTTATCAATAAAGGTGATGAGTCTTTGAATAAGATGATATATAAATCTGTTTTCGTAGAGGTCATAGGATTCCTCTGTGGAAACATTGAGGATTCTCGTTGGCATAACCTCATTATTTTCATTACTTGCAATAAACTGGGTGTTCATGCTGAGGTGTCTAACGCTGTCAGCTGTTATTTTACGAGCAAGTGCTACCGGAACAACCTCTTCCTTAGTAGTAATGAACCTTCTGGGTTTATCAATGATATTGTTGATTGCATCCAGACTCTCCTCAATGGTTGTAAGCCATCTTTCGTCTACAACCTTATGCAGAATCTGGTTATACTGCTTTACAGTGTTATTGCCGGCTTGAACCACTTCAAAGAGATACTGGAAGTATCTGTCATTTTCAAGTGTTCTGCCAACCTTATTTATATATTTAAAATAAAGGTCATTAATTGTATTAGCCATTTTCCCTCCAAAGCAGCCGGGCATCTAATAGCAGATGCCTAAATATTAATAGAGATTCTGAATTCGAGTCAGATAATCTCTGCTGTCTCTCATATTTGTCTTTCCGAATGTCTTTTCTATATAAACAATAAGTCCCTTGATTTCGTCTCTTACGAAGCTTACATTAAGACTTTCAAACTTCTTTAATACCTTTCTGGCAATGATATAATCCATTCCATCAAGCTCGGTTCCTCCGCAGGCAACATAAACAGGAATAAAGTCATACATCTGCTTGATAATACGGTTACCGAATGAAAGCTTAAATCTTGTAATAAGATAGTTATCAAGCTTATTCATCTTGTCTATTGTTGCATCACTGATTGGATGCTCTTCCTTTGCTTTTGCGAAAAGCTCCTGAAGGTGGGCGCTTGTTACGCTACAGACAGGCTGAGGATCACATTCAAATGCAGCAGCTCTTTCATTTAATTCAATTGGAATCGCTCTATCGTAAACCTTATCAGTAATGGTGAAGGTAGAGTCATCGTTATTGGCAGTACCGATAAACCAAACTGTGTCAGGTACTGTAATCTTACCACCCTCTAAGTGGTCAGGATCTCTTGGCCATGCTGTTGGAACAAGGTCGAGTACCCACTCATCATGGGATGGCATTTCAAGAACTGAAAGCATCTCAGCAAAGTAGTACTCAATACGAGCAAGGTTCATCTCGTCGAGAACGATGTAGCTAGGCTCTTCTCTATAGCCTGCTTCGTAAAGTGCACGAAGGAACTCAGTCTCATTGAAACGCTTTGAGAATTCGTTAAAGTATCCTAAAAGCTCAGTTCTGTCTCTAAAGGAAGGCTGAACTGAAACCATTGTAGCCGGATTGCATAAATAACGGCTGAAGGAATATGGAAGACTGGTTTTACCGGTACCTGATATACCTTCGAGAATAAGAAGCTTACTGGCTGCCATACCGGCAACAAATCTTCTTACAATTTCAGGTGTATAATAGAGATGCATCTGGCTTGCAGCAAAAAGTCGATAGTTTTCAACAAATTGCTGAAGTGTAATTTCATTATCAAATTCAGGAGAATGATAATCTGCATACTTTAAATCTACAAGGCTCAGCTTTGGGAAACGTGAAGCAAGCTTCTGCTCCTGTTCTTCTGCCTTTGCCTTAGCTTCAGCGGCAGCAGTAGCTGCAGCAGCTGCTGCATTAGAAATAGCATCATCACCAATATTTGTTTCAGCACTGATATTAACCTTACCGGCTGCACCGGGAACAACAGCAACACCACCGGCAACTGCCACTTCACCCTCAGCGCCCTCAGCTTTAACGCCTGTGACATTACCAAGAGTCGGTATAACATCATCAGTAAGAGCTGATGCACCCATGTAAGGGATTCTTTCTGTGCCACCCATTGTATTTACCTTGATGGCAAGAATTTTATTTTTTTCATCAATAAGATTTAAAACCTGCTTATTTAATCTTCCGATTTCTTTATAAAGAGATACATTATCATCTTTATCAGCCTTGAGCTGAATATGAAGTATCGTTCTTCTTATTATGACTACAAGCAGTACAATTGGGATTGCTGCCAAAATCAAACTAAGTATAACCGCAAGAATTTTTGCAACAATTACCAGGTTTGGAAAATATGACTCAAAAATCAGAATGTATTCAGGCCAGCTTCCAATAAATAAGTAATAAATAGCTGCAAAGACTTCCGCTATATTGTAAATAATCTTAGCAATTATTTCATATGCATATTTGAGAAATTCACTCATTAAAAAACATTCCCCTTCTTACTTAATAAATTATAAGTTTTCTATCAATTCCCTAAATCTATCATCTTAGTTAAGTCTGAATCATTTTCAGTTAATCACAAAATCAACAGACCTTCCGGCTAAGAATTGATTATTAACTTTCTAGCAAATCGAGTATTGATTATGAAGATGCAGTAAAAGTGCAACTAAATTTAAGCTTCTTCAGAATCGGAAGACTTAGCTTCAGAAGCAACAGTATCATCAGCTGACTTGCCTTGTGCCTGTGCAAGTGCAGCCTCGGCCTCAGCCTTAATTCTCTTAGCTTCAGCAAGTGCTTCTTCTGCTTCAGCACGCTTCTTGTCTAATTCATCATCCTGCTCTGCCTTAGCAGCGGCTTCTTCAGCTGCAATAGCCTTTTTGAGATTGATGCTTACCATTACCAAATGGTAAACCTGATAAATGAAGAATAAAAGTAAAGGCAGAACGATGATAACAAGGAAGCCTGTACTGCTTGAAAGGACATTCATAACCTTTCCAAGCTTAGGTATTCTTACACAATACTTACCTACGATATCGCCATCAGCTATGCTGTGAGTATCTTCGATATCGTTGTTATCACCCTTTGTTACATAACTTCTGATTCCATCTGTATCAGTAATAGTCTGGATTCTATGAGTATTGAGTGCATACTCATTATCAATAATAGTGTGGAATGTGATGATGTCACCTTCAGATAGCTTAGACACATCACATTTCTTAATTATAATTAAATCTCCCGCATCAAAGGTTGGCGACATAGAATTTGATTCTACAATCATCGGAGTAAAGCCTCCAAGATTTGATACACTGTTTGTGTCCCTTGTTGCCAGGGTAGTAAATGCATAGAGTGCTGCCAAAAGGATAATTATCCAAAGCACAATGCTGATTAAAATAGTAAGTGTTTTCTTAATAACTTTCATTAGAAAATCGCCTTTCTGTACGGGTAAAACTAAAATTGCTTAGTTAAAAGCATATATAGGATAACTTATAAGCATTAAATCTGATTACAGGTTAACCTTAATTAAACCGGGCACGTCCCCCTTCTTTTTATTCATGCCGGTATAATTTACATAGTGAATTTAAATTATAGCAAAGCTGATATAACTTAAGCAGAGCTAAATAAACTTATCATAGATTAGTTGCAGACTAATCTACCTCAATAGCTTTAATATTTAAAGCCTATTGTTTGCTAATTAATCCTCAGCCTCAAGTGAATTATTATTTTTGTCTGTTCCGACAAATCTAAGAGAAATCTTGTACTCAGCACCTCTTAAATCATCGATACAGGCTTCATCTGTTCCTTCAAGCCAAATATGTACAACAACAGGTTTGTTTACAAACTCCATCAAATAAAACATTTTATTGTTATCATTTAAGACCATGCTTGATGAATCCTTTAAACCAAAGGTCTTAATGCTATTTTCAGAAGTACTTTCATCACCCATACCAGGATCATAGACATAGGTGAAGTTATTAGCTGTAAAGCTGATTCTCATGGACTCAACCAGATTAGAATTATCAGAGCTGATAAGTGTTCCATCAGAATTACCTGAGCTGTTAGCGGTTGTAAGATGAACATACATATTCTGAGTTGCCATAAAATTAAGCGTAAACTCAAGATAAGCACCGCTCTCACCTTCAACTACGGTTCCATCTTCAAAGGTAAAGGTAGAAACATCTTCTGTTGTAACAGGTTCAAGAGGAACCTCACTCATATCAAAGCCCTTTTCTTTAAGTATTCTATTGGAAATATCGTTAAAGGTAAGGGTTTTTAAATAATCAGTAAACTCCTCATGAGGATCAAGGTCAAATCTAAGATTTGAGCCTGTTGTAATGTCCATGCTGATACTGTTGACCTTTGTATTGTCGGCTATTGTAAACCAGGCAATTGTAGTAACAGTAACACAGACAATTGCAAGAAGAACCAAAAGCAACGAGGTATAAATTCGTTTTTTATCGGTTTTCTCATCTTGTGGTTTAATGCCTTGATCAGTTTCAGGCATTAAGCTTTTATCTTTATTTTTCATTTCCTAATGCCCTTTCTTCTCAAAGCTCAAGTATTGCATAAAATGCAAGATGTAAATCTAAGTCTGAAAAGCTTACAGAATCCGAACAATCCGGATCACAGCCTTCAAGGTAATAATATATGTCAAGTGTATAAATCGTGTTGAGGTCCATATATAAAATAGGCTCTTCCGGCAGACTTACACTACTATCATTTATTGTAATTGTATACTTTGAAAGTGATACAGCCGGATCAGTAAAAGCCTTCACTTTACTTCCTGAGAGGCCAATCACCTGGTTGTCAGAAAGCGTAATACCATCAACAACAGTATTAAAGACTTGATTCGAAGAGTTACCATCAGAATCACTAAGCTTAAAAATTACGCTATCACCGGTATTAAAGCTTAATCCAAGTCTCGTTGCAGCCAAAAGATTTTCATCATCTGACTGAACAATACTTCCACCGGATGAGCTGCTCTGGTCAAGATAAAGGGCTGCTTTGGCCGTCCCAGGCTGACCTTCTGCTTCTGCCCTCAGATAAATACGTCCATGGTAGTAACGATTAGCTTCAGAGTCTTCACTAAAGTTAGAAGCAATTCCATCTACGGTCGTATCATTATAAAGAAAGGTAGATAAGTCAACAGTTGAAACCGGTAAAAGCTCAGTCAAATCACTTGAATTAACCTGAGTTATTGAAGTCTCGGAATCACCACTAAATGAATTACCACCCTTTGAGCTTAACTGAAGAGTTAAATCATCACTTCCGGATTTGGCAGTTACTGCTTCGGTTTTAACTACCTTATTGGCAGAAAACCAGGCATAGGTAGCTACAGTAAGGGACAAAAGTGCTGCAATCATTGTGATTGCAAGGAATGCGGTTTTTAAAATTCTACCGTTTTTCTTCATTCAATCATTCCTCCCTTGTAACTCCTGCAAATGCTAATTGAAGTGAAATATCTCTGTTCTGAACTACATTTGAACAGTTTTCGTCACAACCCTCGAGATAAAGCCAATACTCAACAGGCGCTACCTCGTCATTATTTAAAACAGCAAAGATATTCTCGCCGGCTTCCGGATTTGAATCATTTTCTTTACTTTCAACAGCTAAATAATCTGAAAGATTAAGTGAAGCATCAGCAGTATAGACAGCTGAGCCGTCACTGCCAATTGATGAAACAACAGTATCAACATTCGGTACGGTAAGCGTAGAGGCTGCACCTGAGGTTTCTCCCATATCGTCAAGCTTGAATATATAAGTGGAGGTTCCGGCCTCTGTAGTAACCTTTAGTCCAAGTCTCATTGAAGCTAAAGCCTGAATGTCTACTCCAAAATTCAAGCCTGATTTATAAAGATAGACATTGCAGCCGCCATTAGTACTCTTTAAATAAACTGTTCCATGTATAAGATAGTCTGAAATACTGTCAGTAACATCTCCATACATTACTGAAATTCCTTCAGTATTATGAGCAAGTGCTGTATAAAAACCACTCAAATCGGCGGTTGACAATGGGCGAAGCTCATCAGGATTACTTGAAGGAGCAAGCTTACAGCTTGTCTCAAAGTCTCCGGTACTGCTGTTTGAAATCAAAAGTATCGAAGTACCTTTACTTACGGTACTGCTCATCGGTTCAACATTCGTTGAAGGATTAAAGGAAAACCAGGCATAAGTTGCAACTGAAGCGCAAAGAATCACCAGCACAATCCAAAACAAAGCAATCAATTGTGATTTACGTAATTTCTTTGTGTTCACTCTTTTCCTCCTTAGTTAGTTCCGGCAAAAGAAACAGATAAATTTTTAAGCGTTGTCTGACAAAGATTATTAGTGCAATCCTTATCGCAGCCTTCAAGCCAGATATAGACATCAACCTGAACGGCCTCACCGGCAGCATCACTGCTTCCTGCAGGAAGTGTACAGATTGCAACTGAATTAGAATTAACAGTTACTACACCGGTAGACTTGTCATAGCTGGCAAAATTTGAACTTGTGTAAGGCGTTAGCTTTACGGTAGTTCCATCTGTTTTTGAATAATCAAGTACATAACCCTCTTCGCCGGTCGAGGTATTGTAATCTGCCTGTGGATTGTCGGCAGAATTAATTGCGAAAATAAACTCATCAGAAGTGCTTTGATTCTTACCTGCTGCGTGAGTTACCAGACCAACTCTGATTGCTGTAGAAATCGGATTATCAGAATCACTGTCCTCATAATCAATTCCCGATACATAAACAGTCATGGCCTGACCACTGGTTCTTAAGTAAAGAGTAGTCATATAGTAATCTGATGACTCAACTGAGCCAAAGAGATTTGCAACAAGCTTTGACTGATTTTCGCTTCCATTTGAATAACCTGTAACCTTCTGAAAGCCACCTGTTATTAAATTAGTTGAAACCGGATTTAGACTTCCGATAAATTCATCTAGTAATGCCGAGGAGCCATAAGTGCCATCGTAGGTGTTGCTTATCTGGATAGATGCACTGGCGCCGGCAGACATATGAACATTAGTTGTATGGGCATTGGTATTGTAAATATACCAAGCGAAGGTCGCTGCTATGATTGCAATTAAGGCAATTAGTAAGGCTATGATTGCTGTGGCGAAGCGACGTTTTAACATTTTTGTAGTGCTCATTAAAAATCAACCCTTTCTAAATTTGATGACTCACTACACACACCCCTCTATTTTTAGACACAATTATACATTATTCTACCATAATCTCGTTCATAAAACAACAACATTTTTTGAAAGTTAGTACGAAGGGTGGCGACTCATTGTAAAAACGGTGGCGACTTAATGTAAAAAGGTGGCTCCTTATATATGATGCTGGAAAAACCAGGGGACCCCCTGAATTTTTTTCTACGCAAGCATATATAAGTCGCCACCTAGTTTACTTTATTGCAATTACGAGTCGCCACCTAATTTACTTTATTGCAATTATGAGTCGCCACCTAATTTACTTTATTGCAATTATGAGTCGCCACCTAATTTACTTTATTGCAATTACGAGTCACCATCTAATTGACTTTATTGCAATTATAGATTGCAGCCTCAATTTACTCTACTGTAAATATGAGTCGCTACATGTTCTAGTTTCCGAAATCCTGGATTCCGAGGATTCCGAGGTAGAACTGTGCATTTGTATATACAAAGTAGTCACTTACTTCTTCGGTAATTGCATTTCCTTTGCTGTCTGCGAGATAGGCTGTCAGGGTTACTCTGTAATTTGAGTAGACTCCTGCTCCTAATGCCTCTAATGAGGTTCCTGTCAAGACGTCAAAGGTAATATCAATTTCCAGCTGTTCATCTGAAATTCTATTTCTTTGTTTTTCAGTAAGCGTAACTATGTACTTATTTTTTGCCGAGCCCGAGGATTCTGAGGTCGTAATTGCTTCAAAATCTTTAATTGCATTTCCGTCAGAGATTAAAGTAATATTTTTAAAATAGTCATTTATATTGACATATTCATAAGCTGTAGTTCCATCTTCTTTATCAGTCTTCTTTTCCAACCGAAGTGTACAGACTAGCTTTGCAGGGTATTTTTCGGAATTTGAATCCGTTAAGTTAAGTCCTGAGAGCTCTGTTGCATCAAACATTCCGAGTGAGGTGATTCTCTGTAAGTCAGTGCTTAACTCTTTTTTGTTTATGCCAAGCTGGCTTGTATTTCCATCTGTTGATGACTGGCTGTAGGCATTATAAGTAAGATCGACTACCTGAATTGCCTCTCTATAATAAACCTTACCGATTTCAACACTATTCTTCGACATTTTTGATGAATCAAGTGTATCTAATGAATAGCTGATGCTTGAAGCTAAAGAAAAGCTGATTCCTGAGGTTGTATCGTTAGCTTCTCTTTCAGGGAACTGATTGGCTATCTTACCTGATGCATTTTCATAGTTCAGCTGAATCTCAGCATTAACTGTTTTATTTTGAAACTCACTTGCTTTATGATTCTTAATTGTCAAATAAAAGATTCCACCTGTCTGAGAAACTATATAATCATCAGCTTTTAGTGTTATTTGAGAATTAGAATCACTAATCGTTACTTTATCTACCGAAATCAAGTTTGCATCAATTTCGGTAAAGCTTCCGGTATCGGATGCTGATAGGGCAAATCTGAAATAACAGTCAGTATTTTTTGCATATTGTTCAAAAATACTTGCCTGTTCGGAATTAACTGATACTGTTGCTGAAGCTTTTACATTAATGTAGTCATTAGCTCCACTTTCAATTATCATTGAATTATTTTTAGAAGCTGTTGTTATATCAGTATCTGTTATTTCAAAGAAATCACCTATTGTATAGTACTTAGATGTACTGCTTCCTGATTCAGTAACCGTCTTAATTGGTATGGCATCTGTTGAACTACTGCTGATTTTTTCAGCGCCAAGACTTAAAAGACGTGTCAATACCTTTTCACCTTTTGTAAAATTAATGATAAGGTAATAAACTTCACTTACCGTAACCTTTTCATTACTTTGATAAGCTTTGCCATTATCATCAACTATAGTGATGTCATAATATGTAGTACCGGCAGCATCCTTTGCAGTTTTTAGTCCATAATAATCAAAGGAATTGTTATCACTGTTCCAAATTCTTAAAAGGGCATTTTTAGGATAACCATCTTCATCTGTCACTTCTGAAAGCAGCTTATAAGCTCCATCCTTTGCCTCATTTACTGAAAGGTTCAATAAATCACATAATGGCGCAGAGGTAAACTTCGAATCACTTCCACCAACATACATATTCTTAAATTCCAGTATATCACCTGAAGATAAATTCAGACCGGTTCCGACGAAGTAAGTATCACCGATGCCCTGTCGGTTTACATCCACCAGCGTGAGTCTTATTGTTGAATCCCCTTTCATAAAGTCAGTAGTGGTATCATCAAGCTTTACCTGCTTATCATAGTTCCACAAAAGATTAGCACCACTTGCGATATAGGAATTCCATTCATTAGCAGTCCAGGTATAATTATATGAAAGTCTGGCTGTCACATCATCTCCATAGCTTGTCAGTACGGCATTGCCCGAAGTATATACAGAGGAATAGGTACTGCTTCCTGAAAGCATGTTAACCGAGAAGCTGAAATCAAGTACCTTCTTTACAACAACAGGTATGTAAAGATGATAGTACTGACTACTGTTACATGGATTAACATATCTTACATCCAAAAGCGTAAACTGATCATTCTGATTATCATGCTTTGAGCCATTAACAGTTAATCTTTGCTTTTCAGAATTATAAATCAAGGTACTCTCATCCTGTAAAACAAAGTATCCCTGGTCCCACTTATATGTACTTACTTCTATATTATCGTAACCGATGGTAGTACTCTGGTCACAATTGGTAAGAAGTGAAATATATGCATTTACTCTGTTAGTAATTTCAATACTGTCAGTTGTATCTAAAAGGAGTATCTTGAAATCACTAAATTCATTAATTCCATTATAATCAGAGCTTACACTTTCACTACCCTCAATATAGCCGGTAAGATAGCTTGAATAAGCGCCACCGGTTGCAAATTTTTCAGCAATTTCTGATACACTATTGTAGCACATGTTGTCAGTTTTTAATTGACTTGCTGAAGCATTTACAGTTCCAGAATCATCATTATTTGCTGAAGCATCACTATTTGATGAACTATCGCTTATTGTTTTTGAGCCTTCTGAATTTTCATCAGAGCTCAAATTCTTACCAGCAGTCAAGTCATTAATAATTGCTTCAATAGCAGCATCATTAGCTCCATCTCCCGTTACAGCTACATATGTAGCAACTGAATCACCTGATTTTTTGTAAAGAAATCTGTCAAACGGATTCACCACTACGTAAGGAGAATAATTAACTGTATTTGCACTAAATACATCCTCACTATAATTATAATAATCAGCGCTTATGGAACCGATTTTATTGACTGTGCCTTGTGCTGAAGCACCGGTATAATCAGCATAAATTATAAAATTACCGTCACTGTTCATTCCTGTCTTTTCATTGACGCTTACATATCCATTATCATAATATGGATAGTAACTGCCCTGAATTGATAAGCCTACCGCCTTAATTGTACTTACTCCTTCAGCACATCCAATCAGCTTGCCAAGATTACCTAAAGTAAAATCACTAAGCTGTGAAAATGAGGAATCCGAAGATTTCAGACTGCTGTAAGAAATAGCTGTACCGGAATCATCATACAAGCCGATTGAACTTTCATCAAATTTCTTTAAAATATTGGATAAGTAATCAGTAATACTATCACCTGATGACGAACCGGTAAGCTTTTCATTTGATGAAATTTCCGATGATAAATCGGCACCTAGATAACAGCCTACAATACAATCATTAAACAGTACGTTATACATATTTAATTTATTTAGAGTGGTACAATTCATTTCTGAATTGCTATTTTCACATGCAGCTACAGAACCGACAATAAGTCCGGCAGAGCCGGCAGCAAAATCTGTACCCAGACTCGAATTTGCCCGTTTTCCTGCATATGTATTATTGCCTAAAATGTAGCTTCCATTTGAACTTTCTTCAGCACTTTTAGTTGTAGCATCTTTACAGTCTTTAGCTGTTATATTCTGTAAATTAACTGCAACGTCTGAAGAATCAGTCGCAAAGCCTAAAATTAGTGAAGCTTTACCATCGGACACAACAGAATTATTTTCAAGAGATACATTATCAGTTGTAAGTTTTCCCAACGATGCACCACATAATCCGCCTGCAGAAGTTGAACCATAAGTTCCGGCTGCACCTTTACTGTAAATCAGAGAATCACTTAATTCAGAATTTAAAAGCTTCAGCTCATTGGAAGAATTAAACATTCCTACATATCCGCCCAAAATACCGGCATTTAAAACCTGAGAAGATTTGATTACAGAATTATTTACAGTAACATTACTATTAGTAAAGCCGGTAATTAAACCTGCTGATGGTGTATAATATTGATTGGTATTAGTAAATTCACCTTTGATTTTTGAAGAAGCATCAGCTTGAACCACTAAATTACTTGCATTAACATAATTAGCAACAAGCTCTCCACCCTTCATCGTACCAATAATTCCACCAATACCATAATCGCTATTATAACTGAGCTTAGGTCCCGTAACTGTAACATTACTAAATTGAAGTGCATTACCGGTTGAATTATTGTTAATTTCGCAATTACTACTGTAATTGCTGCCAATTAATCCGCCGGCTCCGGCATTACCTTCATTTTTAGTTTTATCAGCATTACCCGTAAGCTTATACATAGTATAGACAGCATCATAATTCCATGAGATAGAACTATTTGTATAACCACAGCTTCCTGTTATAACAGTAGTATTACTCGTTCTTAAGCTGCCAACATAACCCCCGGCTGCGTAACTGCCTTCAATATTTATATTATCATAATTGCATTGTTCAAATGCGATTTTATTCATTGATGAGCTAACATCTTTTTCGAAAGAATCCGAGTAGCATCTTGAAGTTTTACCAAAGGCTCCAACAATACCGCCACTATATTTAGAGCCAGTAACAGATAAATTTTTAATGTCTACCTTAGAGAACTTCACAAGACTGGACTTTGAACCGTTTGCCGATAAAGCAGCAAATCCGCCGGCTGCCGCCTCTCCTGTATAACTGTCAGAATTATAATCAAGCTTCAAATTGCCACTAATTGTCAAATCTGAAACAGTACAATCTATATTCTTTCCAAAATTAAGTGCGGTAAACAATCCAATACCCTGAGCCCACCAGCCGGAATTTTGAGAAGTACCTAATTCTTCAGGATATTCTTTCAAATTTCTTGAAAGCGTAATTAAAATATCTGAATTCAGACCTTTAACAGAATTGTATAGATAAAGCGTACGTTTAAGTATAAAGTCTGAATTGTTATTCTGATAGGACGAGCCTATGCCTCTAAATCCGTTGCCATAAGACTGCATATCACAGCTGACGTTGAATACAATATTATAGTAATAACTGCCGCCCGAAAAATAAGATGCATATTTAACAGAGCTTGAGGAAGCTGTCGAGGTTGTATATTTATCAACTAAATAAGCAACCTTTCCTGCCTGATTATACGAAAATCCACCCAAATAATTGCAATCATTTTTATCATTTAGATATGAAGACGATGCTTTTATCTCATCAGTAATTTTCTCACCAACGTAGTTATAGTCACCAATACGTGTGCAGCCATAATCATAGGCTTCTGTATTAAATTTATTAGAACTATTCTTACCTCCTGCTCCACTATTGACAATTGCTGATAAAACAAAGAGCTGCTGTGCCGAATTTATCTGTATGGTTGCTACAGAATTAGAAGGAACGGTAACAGAGAGCAAATCAGACTCACTTTCAAGTGTAGTAAGCTTATAATTCTTATCGGTATTATCTAAAGTCTCGCCTTCACTAATGGCATAGCCGTCAAGTACTCTGCCAACGTAGGCATTGCGATAATAATAATCGCTATCCTCAGCAAAATCACCTTTCGTTCCAAAGCCACTAAAGCCTGTGATTGAAGCATCAGAGACTTTAATATTTCTAAATATTACTCCACCACCTGCATCGATATTTCCACCAACAAGACCAACATAACCGCCAACAGCAGTTAAATTGGCATTAGTTCCATCCTTCTTAGAATCAGTGCCATAAATTGTCAAATCAAGTGTATCAAGTCCAGTAACACTGACATTATCAATTATATTGTCGCCTCCGACAACGTAACCGATTACACCACCAAAGAAGGACTGCTTTTCACGAGCCTGACTTGCCTCAGTTGCAGTAAGTCCAATTGAAACCTGAGTCAAAGAAGCATTGTCTGATGCAGCATATAAAGCATCACCTGAAGCTTCAGACTTAGTTTTAGAATTTGCATCATCATCATTAATTAAAATTGAGCCAGAGTAGTCAATAGTCAGATTCTTAACTACACTTCCGTTACTGTAGGCAATCAGTCCGCCAAAATAGTTATGGGTTGTGCTTGTATGTGTTTTAACATGAATTGTAGGATACTTTCCTGTTTTTTCATCAAGCTTTCCTACAATAACGCCGCTAAATACATTAGTAGTTGAATCAGAGCCACCAAGTCCATAGAAGGAGCTTTCGAGGTTAATATCATTAGTAACCATATAATAAGCATTTCTAAGATATGCTCTGACCTGGGCTGAGGTTAAGGTATAATTTAATTTATTACCTTTACTGTCATAGACTGCCCAAGTGCTTCCGGAAATCAATTTATAATCAGTATTATTACTATTATCAGTTATCAAAGAAACTGAGCTGCCAATAGTCTTACCATCAGTTGAAATTTTAGAAGCTATATCATAGCTGACATTAATTTCCCAGCCTGCAATTGCACCTGTGGATAGGAATTTTCCGAGAGTCTCTAGCTGGCCATCCGAATCTATTATGTAAGGATCATCATAGGTTCCACAGCCGGAGGTAATGTTAATTACCGTCTGATTAATATCAAGCTCATGCTTATAAGCGACAGTGCCATTATCCCCACCCTCAGGAACGTAAACATATCTCAGATAATCACCGGTAAAAAATCCGTTGCCTTCATTTGCAACTACTTTATTAGTGCTGTCTTCAACTACCTTCTTTCCTGCTCCAAAATACCAAATCTGACCTTCGTCATCATTATTATAAGGATTACGTCCTGTAGTACCTTTACCATTAACACCATTTGACAGCTCCCTGCCATAGGTAATTTGAGTATCAGAGCTTTCAAATTTATAGGTACCTGATGAGGATGAGTCACTGGTACTGTAGCTAAAGCTTTCAAGAAGTGTTGCTCTTGTAAAAATTGACGTAGATGTCCTACCGTCAAGAGCAATATTTTCAAAAAGCAGAACAATATTAATAGCGCTTTCAGAGCCAACATTACCAAGCAGACTGGTAGCGGCCTTTTCACCATCTTGATAGTCAGAGGTACTTACACCATCGAAGGTTAGTGATGCATAGCTTGAAGCCTTATTTATCAATAAAGGTGCATAATTAGAGTTTGAAATGCCATTAGAAGTAACCACCTTAATTCCACCTAAAGTAAAATTGGTTACCGAAATTTCACAGGTCTTTATTGTAGTTCCATTAAGAACACCATAGGCAGTTCCTGAAATAAGCGCTCCACTATTGCTACTGTTTAAAGAAACAGTCCCCTTGAGCTCGACATTATTTAAAGTAAGCTTAGCCGCAGATGACGAAGTGCTGTAAAAATCCAGAAACAGTGACTGCTGCATTCTGTAGTGCTGCCTGTCTGAATCAGTTAGAGTTTTATTGCTCTTGGTTGCTTCAAGAGAGTTAATCTGCTCATAGTCAAAGGTAATTGTAGCCTTTTCATTATCGTTGCCAATAGTAATACTCTTACCTGCTATGCTTATAGGATAATATGAAAGGCCGGTCAGGTCAATATCACCGGTAATTGTAGCTCCTGAATTTCTTACATTTGATGATGTCAGGAAATTTGTATAAATATTGTTAGCACAATATTGTCCAACACTCCAAAGAAGCAGCTCCCTGCCTGAAGTAATTGAAGAAGAAGCTTTCCCGGAATCAGCTAATTTATTCAAATTGTAGTAATATCTTGTGTTAGGATTTTTGTAAGCTTTTGAAAGCTGGTAAGTATATGTATTACAAGAATCACCTTGATTAATTAGTGAATCTGACTCCAATGCATTAGTGTCACTTTCTGATGTAGCAATAGAAACCACGCCATGCTTACCACTTTCACTAGAACCTGAAGTAATTGTTCTTCCTACAAGTTCATCAAAATATGCATTTCCGCTCGATAAAGTTAAGCTAAGATTTGAACTTATTTTATAAGCATTTGTATCCTTAAGACATAAATAAAGTGCATATCCTGAATCATAGCAGTCTCCTCTGGAAACCAAAAGTGCACTAGGATATGAAGCACCGCTTTTTCCCGTTATCTTAACACCAGAGCCAAATTCTATACCATTAGAAGTACAGTATGAGTCATTACTGTTACCGTAAACATTCCACGTACCACTTGATTGATATACTAGACCGCCAAAAAGTGCTTTCGTAGTTAAAGTTGAATTATCAATCTTCAATCCGGTTATTGAAACATCAGTATTCTTCCACTTAAATCCCAAAAAACCACCCGAATATGTACTAATATTACCGGTATTGATTTTAAAACATTCAACAGATACGTTTTGAATAGTAATATTAGTCTTACCTGTGCTTGTTCCTGTAGCTGCAAGAATACTTCCGACACTGGCACCTGTATCGGAAGAAGTAGAATTAATATTAATATTGCCACCAATCTTAGTATTTTTAACAGTAATATTCTGCTCACCTGAATTTTCAATAAATGCTATCAGGGCAGAATTATAAAAAGTCCATGCTATGGAATTATTATCAATCGAACCATTATATATACAATCTTCAACTACAATGGTAGAACCATATTTTACATAACCTACAATTCCACCAACATTTGCATCCTTTATACTGTTGCCTGCTGAAGGACTTGTATATTTTATCTTCGTATTAATAGTTATTCCATCATATGTCTGTTTGCTGCCATATGGCTGATAACCAGCTACTGAGCCTACACCCATATTAACGCCACCATCAACTACGCCAAATTCTATCGTGCCATCAACTGTAAAATTTGAAATTTCATCAGCTGCTACCTGTCCGAAAAGTCCTAAAAACGAATGGTCATATATTTGACCACTACCAGCATCTACACTTGTAGACAAATTAGGATTTAGGAGACTTTTGCTGTTTCTGTAACCATAGGTTTCACCAATAGCTAACGTGATTGTATTATTGTCAGATTTAAAGCTTCCATTAAATTTAGATTTATGATACTTGGAATCTTCAGCCTTAGAATCATTAGCGCTACTATCTCTTGTAAAACCTATAAGGCCTGTACCTGATAAATTTACATCTTCTTTTAAATAAATCTTTGAATTATAATTGAATTCAGAAAAGCCAATAGCCAATGAGGTCGATTCATCAAACTGAAAGCTTAAAGAAGCTGCAACGAATTCCAATGTACTATTAATTACTGAATAATTACCTTCAGTAATTATGGTATTATTATCAAAACCACGAAGCGTTATCTTATGATCTTTAAGATAAATTAATGCTGTATAATTAGATTCTACAGTTGTCTCGAAGAGCTTTGAGCCATCCAGACGGATTACCTCTCCCCAATCTCCTATATCAGAAACATGACAAGATTCGCAGCGCTTTAATAACCAATTATTTGTATTAGTCTCATAATCACTACTGTTTTCAGTTGTTGCCATATCTGATTTTGCTTCAGCACTTGAAGTAACAGTATTACCATCTCCAATTGCATATACAAGCGTATTACTTCTTCTTCCAACCAGCTGTCCAAACTTGCTGGTAGTTTTTTCCGGTGCAGAGCTACTGAGATCTGTAGTGCCCGAAAGTCTGATAACACCACTTGATGAAATGCCTACAAGACCACCTCCGTTTGTCCCTGCATTAAATTTACCGGATACCTTAACTGATCCTATATTTAAAAAGATACCTGTTCCTGCATTTGCTATTAAACCGCCGAAATAGGTTGGAGTTTTATCATTAAGCTGATTGGTTATTGTGACATCGGAAATTTCAACATAGGAATTATTTCCAACACTTCCAATAAGTCCTCCATAATTATTAGGTGTATTATTTACTTTAGAAGCAACATTAACCTCTTCTATTACCAAAGAAGAGCTAAGGCTTGTCTGAGCACTGGAATCTGAAGAGCTTGCTTCATAACGACCAATAAGACCTCCATAGGTATAGCCGGAGCTAGAGCTGTTTATTGTTGAAATTGAAGCCGATGCCGATGAATAATTGCTGTTTTTAATTGTGACGCCCTGACCTAAGGACTGGTTTGAGAGCACGCCAAATAAGCCTCCGGCATATGTGCCTGAGGCAAAGCTTAAGCCTTCGATTGAGATATTGCTCAAATCTAAGGTTTTAGAGTCGGTCGAATTAAAAATACAATATCCAGCTAATCCACCAACTGCATTTGATGCAGTAAAAGCTGAAGTTGAACTAACAGTAAGTCTGGCATCAGAATCTAGGGATACTTCGGGATTTATTGCATAGCCAAATACTCCACCTGCATTTGTTGATGCCTGAAGCTTTTCTGAAATGGTGATATTTTTATTAATCTTTACATTAACACCAGCTTCAGCCCTTCCGACAATACCACCTGTATTTGAAGCTTTAGAAGTATTTCCTATAGTTCCACTAATTTCAAGAGCCTGGTCTATTGTAAGCGATGATCCTTCTTTCATAAGTCCAACTAAGGCTCCAATATTAGACGATGAACCGGTTGTGGAAATGTTTAAGTTTAAGCTTTCAGTCGTAGTCTGAGAACCAGCCTTGCTTAGAACTGAAAGTGAAAGCTCTGAATTACTTTCCATTGTGTTACAAATTAAACCGGCTGCGGAACCACTATTACTAATCGTAATTGAGGTTGAAGTAATTTTATTATTAACAGTCAGATTTAACTTACTGCCACTGCCCATTGTACCTATAATTCCACCAAAGCTGCTATAAGACTGATTTGAGGAATCATACTCTGTGCTAATTGTCAGATAGATACTTTTGGCAGTATCACTTTCGGTTGATTCAGTAGTAACAAAATTTTCTGCAAGAATTACAGATTTCATGTTATCTGCTGCCTGTAAATTTAGAGGATTATCAGAAGAACCAATTGTTGCAGACTGATCCAAATAGTTAAAAATAGCCCTGTTTACTGTGATTGAACCACTTACCGAATTAGAGTAGACAAGCCTACCTTTGAATGGATATTCGCTTGAGCCAAGTCCCTGAAATGACTTACCTTCAGAATTTGTGCCAGTAAGGTCAAGCTGATTATCAGTAGGTGCAATACTAATAGTTGCATACTGATAGCTTGAAGCATCCATTAAAGAAAGCTCGATAAAGTCATCAATTGAAGAAATTGTCTTAGAATCGATTTTATCTGCACTAACTTCTTCTGCCAAAACATTTTTAATCACAGAAAAGCCATCATCCAAAAATGCAGTTGGCATGGATGATATTATTAAAACTAAAATTAATAAAATAGTTATAAATCTTTTAAATGTATTTTTCAAATTATTACCCGTATTCAAGTTATTTCCACAAAATCCCCAACTTCTGCAGATAATAATTTTCCATAACAGCCAGCTCGATTTTACTTATATTGATACTAAAATTTCCATACATTTCTTAAGTCAAAGTATGTGTATCAAAGCATAAATAATCTAATAAATGAGCCATCTAAAATTCTCATTTTATAAAACCCAACAGTAAAAATATCTACTTATACGCTTAGAAGTATAGCTGTAATAAGGTTATAATGTAAATGTATATTCTTTATTCTTATGGTAAGTAACACCTTTGAAATTCAAACAAGGTTATACAACACAGCTTCAATAGGCATGATTATACAAATTGCAGTCTATATAATGATAACGATGTCAAAGCAGATATTTGTAAATTGCTTTGTTTACTACCTCAAAAATTAATGCCACTTCGTAGCTCAGCTTAAACATAAAATAAAAAAATCCCCTGCCAATTTGAAATGTATAAAAAATAAAGCATTTCAAAATTGGCAGGGGCTGAATTCAACTTAATTTGTATCAGAGCTTGCATCAAAATCATTAACACCAAGGATACCCAAATAGAATTTAGCATTTGTATATACGAAATAGTCACTTACATCTTCTGTAAGCTTATCTCCACTGCTATTTTCCAAGTATGCAGTTAGCGTAATACGATAATTTGAATAAATCGAACCTGTATCATTTAAATTTTCCAGTTCACTTCCGGTCAAAACCATAAACGAAATATCAATTCCAATATTATCATTATTTATATTTTTTATAGTATCTTTTGTAAGATACAATGTAATAACAGAATCATCTCCTTCTGCCACTCCATTGACTTTTTCGCCAGAATAATTTGCATAAATATCCTCCAGATACTTATTAATATTAACTGTACTGTATACAGTGCCTGATTCATTATCATCAAGCTTCTTTTCAAGTGAAAGCTTGTAAACTAGCTTTGATGGATACAAATCCGAAGTTTCATCTTTCAATTCAAGGCTAGTAAGATTCATAGCATCAAAGCTTCCCAGTGCTGTTATAGTCTGACCTGCTGCATTAGTAATTTCACGCTCATTAATGCCTAACTGACTTGTATTACCATCTATGCTAATACTATCATAAGAATTAAAATCAAGACTTACGAGTTCAATACTATCACGATAATAATACAATGAATCAGACACAGGGCCTAATGACATATGAGTACTATCCAAGCCTGACTCCGAATAAGCTACAGACATAGAAGCATTATAATATACACCTGTATCGTCTGATACTTTAACACGTTCAGGAAATTGATCTGATATTAAAGCTAAATCACCATTATAATCAAATCTTATTTTAACGCTGACGGTTTTTCCACTATACTCGGCCGCTTTTTTACCTGAAACTGTAACATAAAAGATACCTTGACTTAGTCCATAAGTATAATCTTCTGTAGGCACCTCAACTTCTCCAATCGTAAGCGTTTCAATAATTCCCACATTGTTAATTGAAATACTCTTAGTACCATCTGACATACCTATTGCGAACCTGAAATAACAGTCCTTATTCGTTGCATAAGCTGAAAATTCTGACGAATAGTCCTCATTAACTTTTAAGTCTGCCGATGCTGTTACATCTATATAATCATTTGTGATTTCTACTATTTCAGTACTGTTAATTTCGGACTTAGTCGAAATCTTTCCATTTTCAACTGTAAAGAATTCACCAATTATATAGCGATTTTTTTCCTCTTTTTCTTCTACATTAGCTAAAGCGGCAGTAGATGAAGACGAAGATAATTTATCCAAGCCAAGACTTAACTGTTTATTGTAAACACCGGTACCTGATTCACAGTTAATTATCAAATAATAGGTTTCACTAACAGTCGGATAAGTTTCAGCAGCTGTGATTGAATCATATTCATCTCCTTCATCATCTATAAGTACAATATTATAAAAATCAGTTGCTGACTCATCCAGGCTTTTAGGTCCATAATATTCAAATTTATCTTCTTCACTCCATATTCTTATGGTGGCTTCCTGTTCATCTTTAAGCTTTATAAAGCTTCCTTCATCATTTGATTCAACTTTCAAATTTAAAAGATCACACATATAAACTGAAGAAAATTTAGTATTTGATGAATCTATTAAATTATTAAATTCTAAAACAGCTGTTGATGAATTCACTAACGAACCATTACCTGTAAAATAGGTATCTCCTACTCCATATCGATTTACATCTACTAAAGTATATCGTGTTGTTTCATCACCCATAAGACTAAGTGAAGTACCACTCAGTAAGTCATCTAACTTAACCTGTTTATCATAGCCCCAAAGAAGATTTCCACCACTTTCGATATAAGAATTCCATACTGCTGCTGACCATTTATAACTATAAGTAAGCTGTGCAGTAAAGTCATCTCCATAACTTGCAAGCATACTATCCTGATCAGAATAATAACTCGAATAGGTTGTACTTCCAAGCTTCATTTCAACAGAAAAACTGTACTGAATAACCTTCTTTACCACTACAGGTATATAAAGATGATAATAGTAATTATTAGCACTAAACTTAAAATCGATCAATGTAAATTTCTGTTCATAACAGTCATTCTTTGAAGTGTCTACATTGAAAGCACCATTACTATATACCAAAGATGCTCCGTTAACTGCCTTAAATTTATTAGTTGAAGAATCATATTTATAGGTGTCTATAGCTATTGTACTATCATACCTTGCGCCTGTAGTATCGCTTCCAGTCTGGTCACAATTTGTAAGTAAGGATACATACTCTTTAATCATTTTAGTAATAGAATCACTATCATTAGTATCAATAACTAAAACCTTGAAATTACTAAAATCATTGCCATAGTCTGTACTTCCACTTACAGATATAAAATCCGTCAGATTATCAGCATAAACTCCATTTCCTGTAAAATCTTTTGCAATTGTCTCAACATTCTCATATTGCATATTCGCTGTTTTCGTCACTGTCGAAGTTGAACTTGACGTTGAGGTCGCATCAGATGCTGAAGTAACATCAGAGCTTGAAGTCACACCTGATGTCAAATCATTAATAATTGCATTAACACCAGCTTTAGAAAATCCCTCACCAGTTAAATAAATCTCTTTATCTACATTATTAACTGTTTTATAAGCACTAAATTTATTTGCAGGATTGAAAACTGTAAAGGCTTCAGTCATAGCATTTGTTATTTCAGTATATGTAGCATTTGTAGTGCCATATTTATTGATATTTGCTAATGTAGAATTACCTAAATAGTCTGCATAAATTATAGTGTTTGAAGAATTCTTAATTCCTGTATTTTTAGTATTAGCATCATATCCATTTTCATAATAAGGATAATATTGACCCTGTATGGATAGACCTACTATTTTTAAGGCTTTTATACCAGAAGTGCCACCAATAAGCTTGCCAAGTGAACCATAATCATAAGTTGTACTCATATTTGTACCTGTAGGGTCATTATCATAAATTTCTGCATATGATTTACCAATATTACATGAACTATCAGAATAAAGTCCTACGTTAGTTTCATCCAAGCTAATCAATGATTTCTTACCACCATCAGATTCATCTGCTGAATTGGTATCATCTGCAGTTTTAACACTGGCTTCATATGCAACATCTGTATTGTTTAAAGTTGAACCGATATAATAACCAACCATACAGTTGTCAATAAGCATATCAAATACTTTAATGTCTTTTAAAGTGGTAAAACTCTGTGTATTATCTTTATTTGCAACAGCACCAATTATTATACCTGCTGCACCGGCAGAATTAATTGTTGACAAACCTGTTGAAGTCCTGTTTCCCGGATCAGTATTACCAGTATTAAAATAATTTTTTTTATCATCAACTTTAGACTGAGTTGTAACAGCTTTACAATTTTCAGCAGAAAAATCGCTAATGTACTGTGTTCCGTCATTTCTGGTATAACCAACTACTAAAGCTACTCTTCCGTCACCAAACGCATCAACATTTTCCATTGAAACGTGTTCAAGATTTAATGTTGATGTTGCATTACCTATAATTCCGCCTATCTTAGGACTACCGTCATAAGAAGCTGCTCCAATCGAATAAATCTTAGAATCCTTAATTGAAGAATTTTTAATAGTTACGGTAGAACTGGAAGTGCCTATAAATCCGCCATTATATCCGGAATTTAACACCATAGAATTTGATATATTACAATTATCTAAAGTAACTGAATTCTTTGCATATCCAACAAAAACTCCGGCTGCAGGTGCCAGATAATACGAAGTCAAATTGCCAAATTGTCCTTCGTAACTTGAGTCAATATCAATCTGAACAATAATATCTGTCGCATCTATATTTTTAGCTGTTAAAGACCCATCCTTTAATAAACCTGCCAGTAAACCAAGACCATAGTCACTATTGTAAGCAAATCGAGGGGCACTAATGGTAATTTTATCAAAGGTAGTTTTATAAGAATCATTATTTGAAACATTAAGCGTTCCAGTCATAAAACCAATTAATCCACTACCGCCACTATAACCTTCTGTCTTTGACTTATCTCCATTACCAAAAATTTTATACATATCAAGACATGCATCTTTTTCCCATTTTATTGAACTGTTTTCAAAAGTCGAAGTACCATTAATATTTATAGTTTTACCACTTGTATATGTACCAATTAAACCACCTGCTGAATATCCTCCTGTAATAAAAATACTGTCATATGAACAGTCACAAAACGTTACATTATTTGAGATTTTTGTACCTACGTCTTTAAGTTCGCTTTTAGTAGTTCTACTACTTTTTCCGTATACCCCTATAAAACCTCCACTATACTTGGCACCTTTAACAGTAAGATTATTCAATTTTACGGTATTAAAAGTAACAGTAGCATTGCCGCTACTATTTGCTGTCAATCCAGCTAAACCTCCCGCAGAACACTCTCCAATATATGATTCGTCATCCGGATAGCTAATAGTTACTTTGCCTTTAATTGTAAAATTTTTAAAAGTAGTAGTATCACCTTTAAAGTTTAAAGCAGGAAAGAGGCCTATTGCCTGAATCCACCATCCACCGGAATCATCAGTTGATGCTTTTTCAAAACTGTATTCTTTTACATTACGATTTAAAGTAACAGTTATATTATCAGTACTATCGCAACCAATAGAAGTTTTTAAATAAATACATCTATATCTAATTGTTTCCGATGTATTATTCTGATAAGATGAACCTATTCCTCTAAATCCATTACCATAATCAGACATATCAAGATTAGCAGTAAACTCCAACGCATATCCATTCGTACCCATAGTGACACTTGCTAAAGAATCAACCGAATATTTATCAACCAGATATGCATTTTTGCCACTATTCGTTGAATAATCAAAACCGCCTAAATAATTATTATCTAATTTATCTTTAATATAAGAGGATTCTTTTTTTATTTCATCTGTAACATTACCAACATAATCATAGGATCCGGTTCGTACACAGCCAAAGTTATAAGCAGCAGAATTATAGGTATCTTTAGTAGTATCTTTTCCACCGGCCCCACTATTAACAATAGCAGATAAAACCCAAAGCTGTGATGAAGTAGATATAGTTATTTTATTGCTATCATCTACGTTAATAGTTTCTTTATCGTTACTACTGATGTTAGGAATTTTATAATTTTTATCAGTATTATCAAGCTCACAATCTTCACTCATTGCATAACCATCAAGCACTCTGCCCACAAATGGATTTCGATAAAAATAATTGCTATCAGATTTAAAGTCAGAGCCTGAATAGCCAACTGAATTAATATTACGGAAAATTACTCCACCACCAGATTCAGTATTACCACCAACCAGTCCAACATAACCACCAATTGCAGTAAGCATTGACTTCTGTTCATCAGCCGAAACTGTAAAATATGTTACAGTATCACTTTCATTATTATTGTTCTCACCGTCAGATATCGAAGTGCTTGCAATATTATCTTTACTATCAGCATCAGATTCCAAAGTACTTGAAGTATCAGCTCCATCAGTAGATATTGAGTTACTATTAACGATAAAGTTATCGACATTGAGAATTAAGTTATCTAACCCGATTACATTAACTCCATCAATTATATTATCACCACCGATTACATAACCAATTACGCCACCGAAAAAAGATTGTTCCGATCGTTCCTGGCTAGCAGCTTTGGCAGCTAAGATAATTTCAGCCTCTGAGTAATCAATATTTAAATTCTTAACTACGCTTCCATTACTAAAAGCTATAAGACCGCCAAAATAATACTTAGTATCATCAGTATGATTATCATAAGTTATAGTCGGATAATTTCCGTTATCGTTTTGCTTTCCAACAATAACTCCGCTAAATGCTTGTGATTTAGGATCCGAACCACCAAGTCCGTAAAAAGTAGAGCCTAAGGTAATATCATTGTTTATGACATAATATGCATTACGTAAATATGCACGTACTTTAGTGCTTTCAAGTGAAAAAGATTCACCAGAAGAATCAGTATAACTCCATGATGCACCTGCAGATGTAAAGGTATAATCTGTAGTATTATTTAAATCAGTAATTAGGCTAACACTATTATTAGTTAAAGTAGAACCTTCAGACATAATATCTTTTGCAATATTATAACTAATTTTAACATTCCAACGTGAACTTGAACCAGTAAGCAAAAACGAAGCCAGAGTTTCAAGCTGACCACCATCAGTAATTACAAAAGGATCGTCATAAGTTCCACAACCTTCTGTCATATCAAAAACAGACTGGTTAATATCAAGCTCATGTTTAGTTATAATCCCACCATCCTTTTCAGGAACATACACATAACGAAGATAATCATCCGTGAAAAATCCATCATCTTTATTTGCAGTTATATTATGATCAGTATCAGTAATAACATCACCGCTTCCATAATACCAGATTTGCCCAGCTCCTGTTGTTTCATCATAAGCATTTCGACCGGTAATCCCATTTTCATTAATTCCATTAGACAATTCCTTCCCATAAGTAGCAGTATCTGATTTTTCAAAATTATAACTGCCTGAAGAAGTAATATCATCCTCACTATAACTAAAGCTGTCAAGCAAAGTAGCTCTGGTAAAAATTGAATTAGAGGCATAACCATCTAATGCAATATCTTCAAAGGATAAAACTATACCATTCGAAGTATCTGAACCAGCGACACCAATCAGACTGGAAGCAGCCTTAATAATAGTACTATTTGAATCATTATAACTATCAGCTTTAAAAGAAATATTCTTGATTGACAATGTACTATAACTTTCAAGCTGATTGATTAAAAGTGGAGCATAATTAGTTGTACTAGTTGAAACACCATTAATCTTTAAGCCATCCAAAATAATATTATCAGCATTGAAGGCGAAATTAAGAATAGTTGTGCCATTTAGAACCCCATAACCAGTTCCACAAATAAGTGCACCACTTACCGAATCAGATTCAGTAAATGTAATTTTATTGCCATCTACTTTAGCAGTATAAGGAACATACAAACCAGTTGAGCCTTTAAGAGTTAAATCATTTATAGTCATATTCGCAGAGCTACTGGTTGTGCTGTAAAAATTGTCAAATAAACCAGTCTGCATCTTATAATGCTGCGAAGTATAATTACTAAGAGATCTATTATTTTCTTCAATACTCTGTATTAAATCAAAGTCAAACTTAATAATTGAATTTTTAATAGTTACAGTATGACCTCTATAATCAATTGGATAGTATGATAAACCCGACAAATCTATTTCACCACCTATAGTAACATCTTTATCACGCGAATTAGTAAAATATGAATATAGATTATTAGTGCAGTACTGTCCTACACTCCAAAGTAGCATTTCCTCACCGGAGTTAATGTTTCCATCAGCTTTACCTATATCATCAACATACATCTGCAAATTGTAATAATATCTTGTATTGGGGTTATTATAATTTGCAGATAATTTGGAAGTATATGTATTAACTACAGCACCCTGATCAATTTTAGAATCTAAATCTGAAGTACCATTAGAATCTAAATCTGAAGTACCATTAGAATCTAAATTTGAAGTACCAATAGATACAATACCATTATCATTTGAGGAATTAGTCACCAAACTCGTTGTACTATCTGTGACTGCCGTAATGCTTCTGCCTATAATTTCATCAAAATATAATGAATCACTATCATCAATAGTCGAAAGACTTAGATTAAGTCCACTATTAACTCTATAAGCAGACTTTGACTCTATATTCATGTATAAGGCATATTTTTTTCCAGAATAATCATCACCCCTGGCAACCATAAGTGCACTAGGATTTAATGAGCTGGTTTTACCAGATACATTAATATCTTCTCCAAACTCAATTCCGGCTGTAGTGTACTCATCTACAATTGTAGATTCTAAATCAGCATTTCCATCTAAAGATTCTTCAGTTTTAGAATCACTGCCATTATCTGTATTATTTTCTACATCCCATTTACCACTCGCTTTATATACCAACCCACCGAACAAACCATTGGTATTTAATTGGGACTTTAGAATTTTAATGCCTTTTAAAGTAACATGACAATTTCTCCATTCATAGCCGAAAAAGCCTCCACTGGCCGAAGTTGCATTATCAGAAATAATTGAGAAATTGTATACTTGAATATTTTCTAACTCAATTAATGTCTCATTAAAATCACTGCCGGTAGATGCCAAAATACCCCCAACAATGGCATTATTAGAAGCTGCATTTAAATTTATCTTACCTGAAACAGTAGTATTATTAATCTTAACAGTAGGGGAGTTTGTATTATTTAAATAAGCAATTAATCCACCCGTATAGAATTTATCTGCCTTAGAATTAATATTAAAACATCCGTCAAATTTTGAATTATTGATTTCAATTGTTGCTCCACTATAAGCATAGCCGACAAATCCACCCACATAAGCATTATATAGATTATCCGAAAGATTATCATAATTATAACTAAAATTAGTTTTTACTTCGACTGATTCATAACACTGCATACCAATCTGATAACCACATAAAGCTCCTGCATACACATTTCTGCTTGGATGTTTGCCGTCAACTTGATCTATTAATCCAAAATTTATAATTCCACTTACAGTTATATTTTTAATGCGATTCCCTGAATTTGAACTATCATTTGTAGTAACATTTCTTTTGCCAATTAATCCCACATATGAATGATCATAGATCTGACCACTTCCATCAGCCACAGCTTCACCTTCATTTAGATCAGTAACCTTACAGCCAGAGCGTACTCCATAAGGTTCACCTATTGAAAGTTTAATTTCAGTATTGTTATTTGAAATAATACTGCCATTATAGCTAACCTTGTTTTCTGAGTTTCTATAACCATCCCTGGTCAAGCCGGTAAGCCCCGTTCCAGATAAATCTATTTCAGAAGCTGTAATGCTGATATTAGTTGAATCCGTAAAAGATTGAGAATGTTTAAAAGTTTTGGAGCTTTCAATCTGATAAGACAATGCAGCAGCAACAAATTCTCTCGTATCTGCAATAGCTAATTCAGCTGAAGTAAGTTCAGTTTCTCCTTCGGATTCAGAATTCTCATCATTATATCCATTTAAGGTAATTGTATGATTTTCTGTGTCATAATAAAATAACGAGTCTACTGAAGTAGACAGAGTAGATTCAGTTAATGTATTTCCGTCAAGTCTAATTACTTCACCCCAATCACCAATGTCGGATACAAAACAACTGGTGCATCTGATAAACTTCCAATAATATTTATCGTTTTGTGTTCCGTTGCCATCTCCGACTGCATATACTAAGGTGTTATTCCTGGTGCCAACTAATTGACCATAATAATATTTCTTTCCGACAGGTTTAGAATCCGATAAATCTGTTGTTCCATAAAGTCGCACTACTCCACTTGTTAAAGTTCCAATAAGTCCACCTGCTGAAGATGTATTAATAGTATCATTTAAATCTGTTGAATAATTTCCACTAATCGTAATATTTCCGATATTTATAAAAATATCAGAATCAGCATTAGCTATTGCACCGCCATAAATAGTTGGATTGTAACCATTTCTGTTATTAGTTACGTAAACATCACTTATATTTACGTAACTAGCACTACCAACCTCTGCAATTAAACCTCCGTAAATATAATTACTTTCCTTATTGTTACTTGCTGAAATATTAGTTTTTATTTTTACAAAATTAATATTTAAAGACGCTTCAAGATTATCAGTAATAGAATCTTCTGCATTAGAGCCTATAGTGGCTTCATATTTGCCTATAATACCTCCATATCTCTTATTATTATTGTATATAGAAACAAAATCCGGATAACTGTCAATTACAGCTGAATTATCATTAGTAAATATATTTTTGAAATTTGTATCTATAATTGTTATAGTTTTGCCAAATGCCTGATTTTCAAGTTCTCCAAAGATACCTCCGGCACAAAAATTAGAATAAAGCTTAAATCCATCAAAAGATTTAAATTTACAAAGGTCGAAATTTACATCACTATTATTTGTATATTTATAATAGCCTGCGATTCCACCGGCATAATATCCGTTTATTAAAGCATTATTATTCAGGCTAAATATATAATTATCATTGCTAAATTTAAAGCTTGAATTTTCTGCATAGCCAACAATCCCGCCTGAATAAGCTGCACTACCTGCTGTTGCCTTAACTGTTCCTGCCAGAGTATAGCTTCCTTCAAAAGTAATAGCTGAACCATTATCCATCTTTCCGACAATACCACCGGCATAATTAACGCCACTAGTTGTTCCTGTAAACTGATAATTACCATTTAATATAAGACACGAACCCTCAGCCATACTTCCAACAAAAACACCTGCAGCAGAATTTGTATCCTTTGATGTCACATTATAAGAAATAGTCTGTATAGAAGTATCTGTTGATTCAGAAGGCTCAGTATAAGAGCTGATAGTTAGGATTGCATCCTTAGATAAATTATTGCAAAACATAGCTCTGTTGCCAGTACCACTAATTTCAGCAGAAGATATATTATTAGTTATAGAAAGATTAAGATTAGTTCCTTCATGCATTGTTCCGATTATTCCACCAATATCACTGATTGTCGTTGTATTAGTAGAATCAGTTTCAGACTTTGCAGAAATAATCAGCGATATTTCCGAAGCTTTATTATTAGATTTTTCGTCATTTACAAAATTATCAGCCAGCAATACAGAATTATTAGTTTTACCTGATTCAATTGATGAACTAAGTCTTAAAGGTTCATTTTTACTGCCAATCACAGCACTTTGATCCAAGTAATTAAAAAGAGCTCTATTAATATAAATATAACCTGAAACTGTACCAGAATATTGAATAGTACCTTTAAAAGGAAATTCTTCAGAACCAAGTCCGCAAAATGCATCTCCGGTTGTTGATGAAAGCTGAGTAAGATCAATGTCCTCAGTCGGTGCAATATAAATTATAGCATTTTGATATGAAGCAGCATCTAATTTAGATAATTCAATAAAATCGTCTACGGTATTGATGGACTTTTCGGAAATGGTTTCAACCTTTGATTCTTCTGCTGCGAAGGTGTTTTTAAGCACAAAATACCCATCATCCAAGATATCTGATGGCATGGATGCTATATACATAATCAGAATTAATAAAATAGCCACAAGTTTCTTAACTCTATTCTTCATTCTCGTCATCCCCCTAAAACAAATGTCTGATAATCTATCAAGACACAATTCCCCACAAAATCGCTCTACATATAGACAATAACACGTCTACTAAGCTACTATTACTATTAAAGACCTTAACCGTAAATAAATCTGATCGGTTAATAAAAGATATCAATTTGTTAGATATCAGGATATTGTAAAATATATTTACATTATACATGATAAAACACATTATTTTATTTTTCAAGCATAATTACATTATCTTTGACATTTTCACCAATTTTTAACATATTTTTAACAATCATTAAGAAGCAATTGTTATATAAATTCCATCTCGAAATATCACTCATTCTCATAATTCTTAAATCAAGTAACTTATCTCATTGCCCTAAGATGAACTTGCTTAATCATTGCTATTAGATAAAGTTACTTGTCTCATTATTCTTAAATAAAATCACTTAATTAGTAACACTATCACCAGTTTCGTCATCAGTTTCATTACTATCATCAGCGTTAGTTTCATTACTATCATCAGCGTTAGTTTCATTACTATCATCAGCGTTAGTTTCATTACTAGCTGATGAATCAACCTTAGCTTTATAACTAAAGCTTATATGAGATTTCATCTGATCCCATGTTTCATCAAGAGTCTTGGCTGACTGAGTTCTAAAGAAGCTAATATAATACTGATTAGGCTGATCTATAGATCCTACCTCAAATTTTAAGATTTTCACGTTTCCTGATGAGCTGGATTTAGAATCTCCTGATTCTACAGTGCTAGAACTTGATGTTTCAGTTGTTAATTCATATTCAGATAATTTACAATCACTAAGCTCTTTCTCCAAATCCTCTAAAAACCAAGGATCAATTTCAAAGTAATCAGTCTCCCAGGTAATTATCATATATTCATTTTCCTGCCCGGAAATCTTTACATTCACAGAACCTAATTCACTCGGTTTAAGTGAAACATCACCAACTATAGAATCAGTAAAGGTGCCTGTCCAATGAGTGGAAGCTGAAGCCTCAGAGGTTGCTATAATTCTGCCAATTGAAGTGTAGCCTGTCACATCAGAGGTTGCAACAATTTTAATTTTGTAAGTTCCAATATACTTAGTTGGAAAAGAAATTTCAAATTCATCCTCAGAACAACTGTCTCCTGTTGAAAGCTTATATGTATTGTCGGATACCCACTTATCAAGAGTCACAGTTGTATCTGCTGTTGTTTTTCCTGATTCGGTTCTTGTAATTTCGAAATCTTTTAGAATCCCACTATCCTTTACTGCTGCATTACTCGAGTCAAGTATCTCTATACTTAGACTATAATTAATGTCTTTATTAGACCAGGATGTCTTTGCACCTTGGGCATAGTTGCAAACATTAAAGGTAAAGCTATTTGTGGTAGTTGAAGTTGAAAAAGACATTGCTCTGCTTGAAGGTGTTTCGCCATCTTTAAATGAATATAATACATTTGAAGAAAAGAGCTGAGTACTTCCTTTAGTTGAAACTACTCTCTTTGCACTACTAAGACTCGTATATGCCGCAATAGTGCCCGCTATTACCGCCAGAAGTAAGGCAAGGCATAAATTCAATATTATTAATTTTTTTCTACTTTTTTCTTTCTTCATGTCTGCCTCCTTTCCAAGCTTTGTTGTTATAGTAGTCCTATAATTTCATGAATGAATATTTTTAAATGCTTGTAACTATCTGCTGGCTGTTAGATATACAATATCCGTTTCTTTATCGTTTGAAACAGTGCCTTTAACCCATGAAACTTCAATTATAAAATAATCAAGAGAATATCTGGTACCATCAGTAATATTTTCACCTGTATTTAAAGGTGTTAATACATTAGTTCCATTTTCCTCTGCTAACCAGTACAGTGGTTCTGCATTACTTTGTACGGCTGATGGAGATATTGCATTTAGACCATATTCATCACCATAGCTAAGCGAATGACTTTGATGCTTAGCTACTGAATCTGTTTCTGATTTTTTCAATTGTGAAAGAGTCAGTCCATCAATAACCGGAGTATTACTATATTTAATAAAATATTCAGTTTGGGTTGTTCCCTTGTTATCCTGATATGTTGAGGCTACCGCACCATCAACAGCAGATTCAGATTCTATAGCACGATAAACCTTATAATTAAAAGCTATATTTGTCGTATAGGCAAGCTGTAGTGAATAGTTATCTACAGGAGTACCATAAACGCAAAATACATAGCTTTTAGAACTGTCTGACTCTACATCAATGTCGCCCATATCCAAGTACTTAATATCATGATTGTTACCACTGCCTATCATAAGAACCATTGGTGTTTTAATCCAGGTGACTGTAGAAAGTGACTTTTGATTAACATACCAGCTATAGGTAGCTATAATTACCGCTATTATCATTCCGACTAATAAAACAAACGAAATGATTAGCATCATTTTACCGGATTTTTTCTTTGTCATTATTTGTCACCTCCCGGTACTGCCGTAAGTTCAGCAACAATAAAATGAACATTACTGCCTATTATCTGGTCGGCCTGATTATAGAAGGAGCTTAAATCTACGAAGTTCTGGACACTGTAGGCATTATCGCCCGTAGTGTTCGGGCTATTTTTATAAATGTCTTTAATTCCTTTAACACCAGTAACTAAATCACTGGATTTATCCAATGGCGTCTTTGTAAGAGAATTATAGAAATATTTTTCAGGATTAGCCACTAAATCCTCAACAATTAAAGCTCTTATATCATCAGGTAAAGTAACTTTGTTACTATTAAGATATTTGTCACCAGTTGTTAAAACAAGTTCTGCAAATACCTGAGTCCAACTCCAATAAATTGTATATTTGTACTCTTTACCGGCCTCTGCATTTTCTATTTTAATGCTAAAGTCTCCGTCTTTAATCCATGTAAGATTATTAAGCTTAGAGCTTGCAGAATTATTTGATGATTGTTCACCTGAAGCTTCCTCTGAAGCATCAGACTCAGAATCTGACGTTACTACATTTGTAGATTTTGATGAGTCATCTGTATCATTTGAGATTTCATCAGATGAGTTATCATCTTTTGAAGTTGTATTCACACTTTCATCTTCATTTTCAAGAAAGAATAAAATATGTCCTGAAATAAAGCTTCTGGCATACTTTTCATACTTTTCATAATCAGTACTCGTACTATCCGACGAAGCACCTACTTCCTTTGCACTAGTGATTTCGCCAGTTTTTTCATCAACCGTAGCATAATAAGGTATAATATTTAAATTAAGATTAAAGGTCTGAGTTCCGCTTTTACTTGGAATTATATAAAAGGTCAGCTCACCATTTGAGCCAGGCTCAATAGCATAGTCCTTACGGTCAGTGCTGGTAACTGTTGTATCTGTCTTAGAGTTATCTGAGGATTCATTGCCTGATTCTTTAGACTGGTTTGTAGATTCACTAACAAAAGTCGGATCACTAGAGCTATAATTTCCAAGATTACTTTCAGAAGATACCAGCCAGGATATACTTGAGGATGAATCACTTGTTGAATAAAAGTAATTACCATCGGAATCATCATCACCTGATATCACGGATTTTGCCCAAACTGTTATTGAGTTAAACAGATTTGAAAGCTTTGAATTAGATAAGATATCATCATCAAAGACACCACTTTTAGAGCCATAGCTCTTAAGCTGAAAGCTCACATTATCAGCTGAAACTCCACCTGATTTCACATCAGTAGTTGCATTATTTGTATACCACGCAACAGTAAGTAAAATCAAAACAAAAACCGCAGCAAGTGTAAAAATGCCACACTTTAGGAAGGTCTTCCACTGGCTTTTATATTCCTGCTTTAGGGCTTCCGCTTTTGCAAGATACTCTTCAGCTGTCTTTGGTTCTTCTTTTTGCTTTTTAGCCATTTGGATTCCTCCCTTCTTGACAATTTTTGCACAAATGCATAGTTATAGATATTTTATTATACCATATTAGGAATTTTTTTCAAGAGAAAGGAAATTTTTTCACACTTTTTTAACTTGAAGGTACGCCAATATCTCACATAAACGCAAAGAAGAAGCCCTCACTCATGTGAAGGCCTCTGCATTCAAATAACTTATTAAAGTTCATTGTCAATTTGGGTTGTGTAGCTTTGTTACTTCGTCCAGTGTAGCATTTGGTCCAAATATAAAAAGCTCAAAGCAGTAAACAATCTTGCTAAAATTCGCTTACGCCAAAGACTTTACTTCAGCTTCGATTTGACGCAAATCATCTATAGATAACTGTGGCAATCCATCTGAAATATCTTCCAATGACAAGCCTTTTTTTATAAATACTTTAGCTGTTTCTTTTGCTGTTTGCTTTGCTGCTTCTTCCGCCTCTTTTCTTGCTGTTTCTGCTTCTTCTTTTCTCGCATTAGCCAATTCAATTTCAATTTCATCTTTCATTAATTCACGTAAAGCCTGACACATATTCGCATTCCTCCTTA
>CAZVBH010000004.1:0-48175 GCA_964625275.1 uncultured Lachnoclostridium sp. | reverse complement strand
TCACAGAATCGGACTTGATTATGTATCATGTTCTCCATTTAGAGTACCTATTGCAAGACTTGCAGCAGCACAGGCTGCAATTGCACAGAAGAAAGAAATCTTCCAGGAGCTTGCAAAAGAGAATCCTGAATATGCATGGGCATTAAAAACCAAATAAAAATTTTAGGTGAATACTGATTATGTTCAGGATTACCAAAAGATACTAAAGGAGGGAGAGCAATCTCCCTCCTTTTTAAGCTTGAATGAAGACTTTTCAGATAAGGTTAAAATCTTAAGAGAAAATTAAAGGATTAGAAGGATTTTTTCGGTTGTTAGTAATAAATAAGTGTGGTATGATGTGCTAGAAAAGTACATTCGGAGGAAAACATATGCTGTTAAGTATTGATGCAGACATTCTCTTGTTTCTGCAGGAACACGTCAGAAATCCAATTTTAAATCCATTTTTCATTTTAATTACACATTTAGGTGATGCAGGAATTTTTTGGATTCTTCTCACCCTTGTTATGCTTTGCTTTAAAAAGACCAGGAGACCTGCCCTTTATTCGGTAGGGGCTCTGCTTCTTTCTGTTTTGATAAATAATGCAATTTTAAAAAATGCCGTAGCCAGAATACGTCCTTATGAGGTGATTGGAGGACTGAAGCTGATAGAACCATGTAAATTATTTGGCATTATTACTCTAAGTGTCAAAAAAGCAACTGATTTTTCATTCCCTTCAGGTCATACTGCTGCCAGCTTTGCTTCAGCAATTGCAATGTATCGCTATATGCCTAAAAAGTGGATGTCGATTTCCTTGATAATACTTGCTGCTCTTATCTCTTTTTCACGCTTGTACATAGGAATTCATTATCCTACAGATGTATTGGGTGGATTTATATCCGGTTTACTGATTGGGATAGTTGTAAATGTAGTGGGAGATAAAATATATAAGAAACTAGGTGAGAAAAAATGATGAATGTTACGGTTGTTATACCATCATTGAATCCGGATGAAAAGATTGTAAATACAGTAAAAGGATTAATAGAAGAAGGCTTTAAAGATATAATTGTTGTTGATGACGGAAGTGCCCCTAAGTACAAAAAGTATTTTAAGGAGGTTCAGAAGCTCGACGAGGTTAAAGTACTTGTTCATAAGGAAAATAAAGGTAAAGGACGGGCAATGAAGACCGCATTCCGATATATCCTTCAGAATAGAAAGGATACAAAAGGAGTGGTTACCGTTGACGGAGATGGACAACATCTTCCAAAAGATATAAAAAAATGTGTTGACGAGATGGAAAAATATGGCGACAAGGTAATTCTCGGTGTCAGAGATTTTTCAAATTCAAGTGTTCCGTTTAAGAGCAGGTTTGGAAATAATCTCACTAAGGCTGTATTCAAGCTATGTGGAATCAGCATAAGCGACACTCAGACCGGACTTCGTGCGATACCTTATAAATATCTCAGATTTATGATAATTATTGAAGGTGAAAGATATGAATATGAGACAAAACAGCTTCTTGAGCTCAAAAGAATGGGCATAGACATGAAAGAAGTTGTGATTGATACAGTTTATATAAATGATAATGAAGGTACACATTTCAATCCAATAAAAGATTCAATAAAAATATATAAGGTTATTTTCAGACATATGTTGAAAAAAGCTGACAGGCCTGGCAGATAATGGAGTAAAGCTAATGTTAATTTTATAAGAAATAAATGAGATTAATCGTTAATCCTAAGGCATTTCATGATTTACTTTTATTCTAATATTTGCTATACTGTTTTTAGAATGTCTAAGAATTTTTCTTAGTTCTTAGAGTCTGTATTACAATTACTTTCAGGAGGGTATTTATGAAATTTGGTTACTTTGACGACGCTAACCGCGAATATGTCATCACATCGCCAAGAACCCCTTATCCATGGATTAATTACCTTGGAACACAGGGCTTTTTCTCATTAATTTCTAATACTGCAGGTGGCTATTCCTTCTATAAGGATGCACGTCTCCGCAGAATCACCCGTTATCGTTACAACAACGTTCCTATCGACATGGGTGGACGTTATTTCTATATTAACGAAAACGGTACAATCTGGAATCCGGGCTGGTCACCGGTTAAAACTGAGCTCGATGCCTATGAATGTCGTCATGGTATGGGCTACACAATTATCACAGGAAAGAAAAATGAATTAAAGGCTGAGGTTACATTCTTCGTTCCTCAGAATTATGATGGTGAAGTTCAGCAGCTCGTTCTTACAAACGAAGGCTCTGAAGAAAAGACCTTCTCATTATTCTCATTTGCTGAATGGTGTCTCTGGGATGCTCAGGACGACAGCAATAACTTCCAGAGAAACTTCTCTACAGGTCGTGTAGAGGTTGAAGGCTCCGTTATTTACCATAAGACAGAATACAGAGACCGCCGTAATCACTATGCATTCTATTCAGTAAATGATGCAATTGACGGATATGATACAGATCGTGATGAATTCATTGGTCTTTATAATGGATTTGGTGATCCTCAGGCTGTTGTTGCAAATAAGCCAAACAACTCATTTGCAGATGGATGGGCACCAATTGCTTCACACTATAAAAAGATTACACTTAAGCCTGGCGAGTCAAAGACACTTGTATTTGTACTCGGTTATGTTGAAATGCCTGTAGCTGAAAAGTTTGAAGCTGATGGCAAGACAATCAACAAAGTTAAGGCTAAGGCTATGATCGAGAAGTTCGATACTCCTGAGAAGTTTGCTAATGGTATGGCAGAGCTTAGAGCTTATTGGGATGAGCTTCTTGGTATCTTAAATGTTAATACTCCGGATGATAAGGTTGACCGTATGGTTAATATCTGGAATCAGTATCAGTGTATGGTTACTTTTAACCTTTCTCGTTCAGCTTCTTACTTTGAGTCAGGTATCGGTCGTGGTATGGGCTTCAGAGATTCAAACCAGGATGTTCTTGGATTTGTTCATCAGATTCCTGACAGAGCAAGAGAAAGAATTATTGATATCGCTTCTACTCAGTTCCCTGATGGCGGATGTTATCATCAGTATCAGCCACTTACAAAGAAGGGTAATGCTGACATCGGTGGCGATTTCTCAGATGATCCATTATGGCTCATTCTTTCAGTTTCAGCATATATAAAGGAGACAGGAGACTGGTCAATTCTTGATGAGTTAGTTCCTTATGACAATGATATGTCAATTGCTCAGCCAATGCTTGAGCATTTGAAGGTTTCCTTCTATCATATTGTCAACAACCTTGGACCTCATGGACTTCCACTTGCAATGAGAGCTGACTGGAATGACTGTATCAACCTTTCATGCTTCTCAGATACTCCGGGAGAAAGCTTCCAGACTTATACAAATCCTAAGTTTGCAGCAGAGGGTGGCTACTCAAAAGTTGCTGAATCAGTAATGGTTGCTACACTCTTTACCTATGCAGGACCTAATTATGTAGAAATTCTTAAGCACCTTGGAAAAGATGATGAAGCAGCAGCAGCTCAGGCTGAAATCGATAAGATGAAGGCAAATGTCATGGAATCAGCCTGGGACGGAGATTGGTTCCTTCGTGCATATGATGCTAATGGCGAAAAGATGGGCTCTAAGGAATGTGAAGAAGGTAAGATTTTCATCGAGCCACAGGGCTTCGCAATTATGTCAGAAATCGGTAAGGATCAGGGCTGTGACCTCAAGACACTTGCTGCAATTGATGAAAGACTCAATACACAGTATGGACTTGTTCTTAATAATCCAGCTTTCACAAAGTACTATGTACAGTATGGTGAAATTTCTACATATCCGGGTGGATACAAAGAAAATGCAGGTATCTTCACTCACAATAATGCATGGATTATCTGTGGTGCTGCTTATGCAGGCCAGGGAGATCAGGCATTTAAGTATTATTCAGAAATTGCTCCAGCATTTACAGAAGAGACCTCAGACCTTCACAAAACTGAACCATATGTATATGGCCAGATGATTGGTGGTAAGGATGCAGGCTCAGATATCGGCAGACCTGGAAAGAACTTCGGTCAGGGTAAGAACTCATGGCTCACAGGTACAGCAGCTTGGAACATGGTAGCTATTTCACAGTACATTCTTGGTATCGCTGCTGATTTCGATGGTCTTAAGATTGATCCATCAATTCCTTCAGCTTGGGATGGTTTCACTGCTAACCGTAAGTATCGTGGTGCTGATTATCAGATTACTGTTAAGAATCCTAACCACGTATGTAAGGGTGTAAATTCAATGACAGTTGACGGAAAAGCAGTTGATGGAAATGTAATTCCTGTATTTGCTGATGGCACACATACAGTTGAGGTTGTACTTGGCTAATATTCAGATTTATATTTGAATTATATTGATATGAATAGAAAAGGCTCCCACTTAAACGTGGGAGCCTTTTTGATGATATTACGCTTAATCAATTTTAAGAAACTTGTAAAAATCTCATATCTATTTTTGACAGAATTATAGCTTAGCATTATAGGCAAACAACCTTTGCTTTGAGGCTGTTAGTTACTTTTCCACTTAAGGAGGAAAGCTGTCTATGAAATCTCGAGAATATGAGTTTGATAATGCAAAAGGATTTTTAATGATCTGTGTTGTATTAGGGCATATGCTGGAAGGGAATTTGGTTGGAATCTCCAGAATTTTATATATTTTGATATATAGTTTTCATATACCATTTTTAGTATTCATTTCCGGATATTTTGCAAAATTTGACATATTAAAAATATTATCAAAGTTGCTCGTTCCATATATAATCCTACAATTGGCTGCCTGTTTTTTGAAGAGTATCATTGCAGGTTATCAAATTTCATTTCTTACTCCAATTTGGATATTATGGTATTTGCAGGCTTTAATTGTTTGGAAAATTCTTCTTCCATTAATTACTACAAATAATCTAAAACTTCGTATTACAATATTCATAGGTTCAATCGCTATTTCATTGGTTGCAGGATTAAATACTTCTATAGGTTATAAGATGGGACTATCAAGAATTATAGTATTTTTCCCTTACTTTATATTAGGATATTATATGAGAGATGTTCGTACGATTGCGCCCAAGCTACACAAAATATATAAGTGCTTTTCAAAAAGAATTTGTTTTACAGCTTTGATAATAATCTTTTCTGTAATATGTCTCGTTGAAAAAAGGGTTGATTACAGATACCTATATGGAACTTATTCTTATAAAGCACTTTCTTATAGCCCACTAGAACGAATAGTAATGTATATCATTGGTATTGTTGAAATTATTACTTTGTTTAAGCTTATGAGTCAGCATAAAACTATTTTATCTACAATCGGTAAAAAGAGCATGCGTATATATATTGGTCATCCACTATTTGTTATTATATTGCGGCAATATTTTAATAGCTGGCAAGAAGCAATTGCATGTACAGTATGTATTGTTTTCATCCTTAGCTTTGAATACTCTAAGCTTCCAATGTATATTAAGAAATTTGTAAGAATTTTTTTATTTAAAATGAATACTATAGAGTTTATAATAAGCGTAATAATTAATAGAATAAATCTTAAAATAAATGTGCTAAGCAAGAAAGTAGGACCAGAATGGAAAAACAAAAGATATTGATTGTAGACGACGATAAAGATATATTATTTTCCACATCTAAACTTCTTGAATACGAAGGCTTTGAAGTTGAGCAAGCCAGAGATGGTATTGAAGCTTTGGATATTATTACAAAATCCACATATGATCTCATTATTCTTGACATCATGATGCCAAAGCTTGATGGTATAGCAGCACTTATGAAAATTCGTGAAGCCAGTCATATCCCGGTCATTATTTTGTCCGCAAAAACCCAGGAAAGTGATAAGGTTTATGGTCTCTCAATGGGCGCTGATGATTATATTTGCAAGCCTTATAATCCCGCAGAACTCGGAGCCAGAGTCAAGGCTCTTTTGCGGAGATACAAAGCGTGGAATTCAGATACGAGTGACACCGACCACGAACGTTTAATTAATGGAGGACTTATACTGGATAGTACGGCTAAGCAGGTTTTGATAGATGGCAAAGATGCAAAGCTTACTGCAACTGAATATAAAATCCTATGGCTTTTCATGCATAATCCTGGGCGGGTATATTCAGCAGAAGAAATTTATGAGCGGGTATGGAATGAACAAGCCGATTATTCAGTAGAAAATACTGTTATGGTTCATATCAGAAGAATCAGACAAAAAATTGAATTTGACTCTAAAAATCCAAAATACATAAAGGTGGTATGGGGAATTGGTTACAAAATGGAAAAATATTAAAAAAATCCTTACTGGCAAACAGGCAGCATTACTTTATAGCATATTTTCTATTATTCTTTTAATGGTAAATATATGGCTTGGACTTACGAAAGGATTATATTTTACCAAACTCGTCATAATCAACTTTGTCTTAATAATACTTGTAATTGCCACAGGAATTAAGTCGGCATTATGTTATATTTTTAATAATGCTGAAAATGAAAACGATGAAGTGTTTAACAAAATTTATTACAAAATAATGATTACAGAATTCATTGGCTGCATTTTGTATACAGTCATTATTTCGGCGATTTTGGTACTTGGACATACATATAACGATGACATATCATTTTTTGATACATTAATGATGTATCATATGGGCTGGATTATTTTTTGTATATATTTTATTCCGGTATTTTGTTCACTGTTTGAAGTTTATCTCGTAAGTGATAAATATCGCACAAATCGTTTACTTATGAAAGAGCACGAGGCTACTCTAAAGATAGAAAAATCAGATAAATTTCGTACTGAGCTTTTAACAAACGTGACTCATGATTTAAAAACGCCACTTACCTCAATAATTAGTTACATTGCGTTAATGGAAAAAGAAGAATTATCTCCTATCATGCAGGATTATGTAACAGCCATATCAAAAAAATCGACATTGCTAAAAGAAATGATTGAAAATGTTTTTGATATTTCAAAGGCAAGCAGCGGCAATGCAAATCTTAAAATAGTCTCTCTAGATATGAACAGATTAGTAATGCAGGTTCTCGATGATGTATCAGATAGCTATCAAGAACAGCAGGTCAATTTTAAAATGGAATTATCTGATGAGAACACTTTATTTTTAGGAGACAGCATGTTTGTATACAGAATAGTTCAAAATCTACTTGTAAATGCAATAAAGTATTCAATGGACGGAACCAGAATTTTTATCAAGACTTTTGTACAGGACAAAAAAATTTTTCTTCAAGTACTCAATACTACTAAATATCCAATTGAAGTTGATGCTAACGATTTAAAAGAAAAATTTGTGCGTGGTGACAAATCGAGAAGCACCGAAGGAAATGGTCTTGGTCTGGCAATAGTGGATGCTTACGTCCAAGCATTAGGTGGCAACTTTACAATTGATGTTATAGGAGATACATTTAAAGCCTCTATTACCTTTGATAAGGAATATGTAGCATAAACATAACCTAAACAGCTATCTAGACAAACAGCGTTTATCAAAGCGGATATTCCAGGTTCGCTTTGATAAACGCTCATAACCTTAAGACCACTTCGTGACTCAGCAGTTCTGACTATCGTTTTACTTTTTAAATGAATCTAAAATCATCTGACTCTTGTTTTTAGCCCTTACCATCTTGTAATGGTTGATTTTTCCAACAATAAAGCCAACAAGAAAAGCTGCAATTATTGTACCAAGACCTACACTGCCCATGCTTCTTAAAGCTATCAGACAGGTTACCAGTGAAATAATCACCATACTTACATCAAAGCCTATTTTAACCTTTGAAAAAATTATTCCGGTCACATCAGAAACAGCCTGCATTGTTCCCTCTCCTGCAAGAGGCATAATGTCAGCAGGAAGATAAAGAGTAATTCCGATTGCAACTATTACGGTACTGATAAGCACCATGACAATTCTAATTGCAATATTTTCCGGTGATGGAAGAAATGATACACACCAGTTACAGAAGGTTGTAAAATAACCGAATACTATTCCGACAGGAATTTGAAGAAGATTTTTGATTTTGAAGCGTCTTCTTAAAATAAGTATTTGTAAAATTACCAGTACACAATGGAACAAAATTGTCGCCTTTCCCATTTCAATGCCCCAAACACAGGTTACGGTATATGGGATTGAACTTACCGGCGAAACACCTAAATTCGATTTTACCGAAATGGATACCCCTATTGTCATTACAAAAAGGCCAAGGAAATACATAAAAAGCCTCTTAGATATTTTACCTCTATCCACTTAAACATCTCCTTTGATTTATTATCACAATTTTTTATAATAGCACTTTTAGTAAATTCAGGCAAGGAAAAAGTAAAAGTAAAGTGGTTACCTTGCTTTTTTAGATAATATCTCATATACTAGGTATAGTAGTATATGGAATTTGCGCATAGTGAAGGAAGTGGAGGTACTAGCATGGGAAGAACGGTAGCTATTGGTATACAGGATTTTGAAAAATTAATTACGGAAGATTATTTTTATATAGACAAAACTGATTTTATCAAAGAATGGTGGAATAGTGGAGATTCTGTTACATTAATCACTCGTCCTCGTCGGTTTGGAAAAACCCTGAACATGAGTATGTTGGAACGTTTTTTTTCTAATCAGTATGAAGGCAAGGGAGAAATATTTGAAGGATTATCTATTTGGCAAGAGGAAAAGTATCGACAAATACAGGGAACCTATCCAGTGCTTAGTTTATCATTTGCAAATGTGAAGGAAAAAAGTTATCAGCAGACAAAAGAAAGAATTTATCAGATTCTTACAGATTTATATAGTAAAAATGTATTTCTTTTGGAAGGTAACCTGTTAACGGGAAATGAAAAGGATTATTTTAACAGTGTTAATGTAAATATGAATGAAACAACGGCTACTATGGCAATACATCAATTGTCAAATTTCCTTAGTCGTTATTTTAATAAGAAAGTAATTATACTGCTTGATGAATATGATACACCTATGCAGGAGGCATATGTGAATGGCTTCTGGGACGAAACTGTTGCTTTTATGAGGAGTATATTTAATTCAACATTTAAAACCAATCCATACATGGAACGGGCAATTATGACGGGAATTACAAGAATTAGTAAGGAATCTATATTTTCTGATTTGAATAATTTGGAGGTCATAACCACCACTTCCAATAAATATGAGACAGCCTTTGGCTTTACTGAAGCTGAAGTTTTTTCGGCTATGGATGAGATGGGATTTAAAAATAAGGATGAAGTAAAACGCTGGTATGATGGCTTTGTATTTGGCAAAGTTAAGGATATCTATAATCCTTGGTCTATTCTTAACTATTTGGATAAAGGTGAGCTAAAGGCGTATTGGGCTAATACCAGCTCTAATAGTCTGATTGGGAAATTGATTCAGGAAGGAAATCGCAGACTTAAAGAAAAGTTTGAGACATTGATAAATGGTGGAATTCTTGAAGCAGACATTGATGAACAGATTGTTTACAATCAATTGGATGATAATGAAGATGCAATTTGGAGTCTACTTCTTGCCAGTGGCTATTTGAAGGTTATTAGTGTGGATTTCATAAGTGATTACTATCAGCTTGCATTGACAAATTATGAAGTCAACAAGATGTTTCGCGGCATGATATCAGGCTGGTTTAAAAAAGAAAGTGCAAATTATAATGATTTTATTCTTGCATTATTGCAAGGCGATAAAAAAGCCATGAATTATTACATGAATCGTGTGGCACTTAGAACTTTTAGTTCATTTGACACAGGGACACATCCTTCAGGGGCAGAACCGGAACGTTTTTATCATGGTTTTGTTCTGGGACTTATGGTAGATTTGCAGGGAAGATATGTGATTACATCAAATAGGGAAAGTGGTTTTGGGAGATATGATATTATGCTGGAACCGCTAAACAAAGATGATGCAGGCATTATAATGGAGTTTAAGGTTCATGATGCCGAGGACGAAAATACACTTGCAGATACAGTTGATGCAGCATTGAAACAAATTGATGATAAAAAATATTCACAGATTTTAATAGAACATGGGGTATCACCAGAACATATTCAAAAATATGGCTTTGCATTTGAAGGTAAAAAAGTATTAATAGGGTAATATTCTATCAAATGCATAATATAATGATATAACTTATAGCTGTTATAAATTTATGGATACATTTAAACTTTCTCCTGATACAATTCTGGCCTATAGTCTTCCAGAAGAATGGCTTAAAGGCTCATCCCTTGGGGCAGCATATGAAGTAATTGTTAAATTCTCAGGTTCAAATGAAGCATTTTTAAACTGGTGTATTGAGAATGACCTAGAAGTAGAAATACTTCTAGGTGGTTATGCAATTCTAAAGCTTAATTCAATTCAACTTGACCTTATTACGGCTAATCCGGCTGTGATATATATAGAAGTTGTGGGATATTTTGAAGAAGTATAGTCTTATGCGAACAACATATAATAAATAGATGCATATAGGAGCAAATTTGAAAAGTTTTATCGCAATTCTTGATTCCGGAATCAATATAGACCAACCAATCTTTTTAAATAAAGATGGTTCAAGCAGAGTCTTTGCCTTTTGGGACCAGGTTGCCGGGGATGTTGTGCTTTATAATAGTGATATAAACAGCTATCTTAAGAACAATTTTTTTATATCAGATTCAAATATTAATTCTCAGATTTCATATTTTTCAACTTATAATCTTCAAATAGCTGACCTGAAGGGACATGGTTCCCAAGTGGCTGAAATTGCTCTTAAAAGCTATCTCAAACAAATAAATGAAGAAGATGCAGAGGTTTGCAATCTGATAATTGTAAGGCTGGCTGCCGGCACCTCGTCAAAAACCTCTTCAATTATGCGTGCGGCAGACTTTTGCGTTAAGCTTGCCGAAGAAAATAATGCTTATCTCGTAATAAATTTAAGCTATGGCAGTAATGATGGCAGTCATGATGGTTCGTCTCTTTTGGAAAGATATTTTGATGAGCTTTGTGAAAATCACAAAATTAATATAGTAATTGCTTCAGGTAATGAACGAGGAACCGGTCATCATGCACGAATTTTACCTAAAAATTTTAAAACAGATAAATCCGAACCGGAATCAAATAATATCTCTACCAGTGACTGCGATTTTTTAGTAAATGACTTTGAACAGCAGCTTTATCTTGCAATATATTACAGCTTCTATGATAAGCTTTCATTCACCATAACTAATCCTGCCGGCTTGTCATGTAAAATCGAGGATGGGTTTGATATTATTGTACTAGGGAGTGACAGAATTGCTACCTGTAAAAATGGAATTTCACCATTTGGAAAAAGCAATGAAATTAAGCTTGTATGGGTTGGAAACACGTCTGTTACAGGCGGAAAATGGAAAATTTCATGTCAAGCAGATAACAGGCTACCTATTATGCCCATTGATTTATGGCTTCCCACCTCTGATGGACTGATTGGAGATTGTAAATTCATAAATTCAGATGATGATATAAGTCTGACAATTCCTTCATCTGCAGAAAATGTAATTACTGTTGGTGCTGCATCTAAAAATCTTCTTTTACCTGCCGGCTTCTCGGGCTGTGGGTTTACAAGAGACTTTAGAGTCAAACCTGATTTATGTGCGCCTGGTGAAGATATAGTTACAGATTCATTAGCTACGGTGAGTGGAACCAGTTATTCGGCTCCTTATGTTGCCGGACTTTGTGCTGCTCTTTATGAAAAAGCCAATTCATTTAATTATGACCCTTGGCTGTATGGTAATCGAATGAAAAGCCTGCTTATAAACTTAAGTCATGGACTTCCCTCTCAGGAAATACCATCAAAAGAAATAGGTTGGGGCATCATTTGATTGCAAAATGTCATAAATTGTTTCAAAATCGCAGGCTTTTTTTAGAAGTTATAGACAAATCGCCATATCTCTGTTATACTCGAATTGTTATTATCGGTGAAAGTATGACTAAGATAATAAAACCTTCAAGAGAAGATACTAGAAAACCATTACACTTACAGAAAAGAAAATGTACGGTACAAAAGCCGATTAGAAACAGGGGGGCTTTTCATGGAAGCGAACGAAAAATGGCAAAGCATTTTTGGAAGGGCATGGGATTTGGTTCTTGATGCTAATAAAACCATAGGTGGATACTATTTAAATCATGCTGAAAAATCTGTTATTCTCGATAAAAATATAAAGGTATTGCTTGGTATTATAGACGAAAATAATTATGATGAAGTTAATCAGATAGTCAATTATATAAAAGAGGATGGCAAGTTTAATACACCAATCCTCATTCATGAAATTGAAGGTCTTGAAGATAATGTCTCTGCCGGTATAATAGAGGTAGAGGTTACCTATGATAAAAATTCTACAGAATTATTTGAACTAAACAGTCACAACCAGCTTATTCAGGCATTAAAAAATGACAGGGGAAGAGGAATGTTGTGCCTTGCCCGTCTTGAAAATATTCCACAGAATAATTATGCAGAATGGTACATAAACAGTGCAATTAATACTTTGGCTGAAAATCTGCCTGATGGTTCTTTAATCGTAAATAATTCAAAGCATGTGTTCTGGGTATTTGTACCTGATTGTCCTGACGAAAAATCAGAATCAGATATGATTGAAAGAATGAACAATGCTGTAAAGTACTGCTCTGTTTATGACGAGTTTGGACTTGAAATTTCCGGTCATCATGGAATGCTTCTTACAATAGGCACTGCTGCGCATGAAGGCAATCCTACCCACAGAATGCATACAGGCAACTTCTCACTTTATGAGGCCATATCCGGAGGCGTTGGAGCCTGCTATATTTTCCATAGCGAAGAATATATGAATCAGTCTAGCGGCTACATGGGCATGAAGAGATTTATAATGCTCATGGAAGAAAACAGATTCCTCTATCATTTCCAGCCGATTGTTAAGGTTGAGACAGGTGAAGTCGTAGCCTACGAGGCACTCATGCGTACAGATGATACAATCGGATTTAATCCAATTCAGATACTTAAATTTGCTGAGCAGACTAACCGCCTTTATGATGTTGAATATGCAACAATGTTCAATACAATGAAGTTCATAAATGAACACCAGGAGGCCTTTGAAAATAGAAAGCTTTTTATAAATACAATTACAGGCCATTCACTAACTGATGCCGATTATAAGCTCCTTTGTGACACTTATGGTTCACTTATGGAAAAGACAGTTATTGAATTTACGGAAAATTCCGAAATATCTGACGAAGAGCTTGAAAAGCTTCAGAAGAGATTTAAAGCCAGCAATATTCAGATAGCAGTTGATGATTATGGAACAGGTTATTCTAATACAACGAACCTACTTCGTTACAATCCTGCAATTGTGAAGCTGGATCGCTCACTCATTACTGATATTGACTCAAATCTTAGAACAAGAAAAATTGTTGAATCAACTATTGCCTCACTTCATGAAAGTGGTTTTCTTGCTCTTGCTGAGGGTGTTGAGACAAAGGAAGAGCTTCAGACAGTTATCAGCCTTGGTGCAGACTATATTCAGGGCTATTATACATCAAGACCAAAGCCTGTGCTTCTCTACGAAATTTCCAGCATTATAAGAGATGAAATTGCAGAATTCAGAGAGCAGATTGGAGAAGGTGCACTGAAGGTTTATAAGCCAAAGGAAGGAGAGATTATAGATCTTACGGAATTGGTTGAGAAAAAATATACAGACATAGTAGTTGACTGTAGGAATATTGCAATTACAGGGGCACCCGGTCATGTCTATACGATACCTGTAATGATAAAAGATGGAACAGAGTGCAATATTACTCTTAGAAATGCAGGCATTAATTCTGTAACAGAATTTGGTGCAATAAGACTGGGTAATGAATGTGATGTTACACTTTCCTGTGAAGGCAGCAATGTGATAAGAGGCAAAGGAATTTTTGTACCAAAATCCTCTTCCTTGCTGGTAACCGGAATAGGTGATTTGGATATTACAGCAGAAATGCTTTGTGCCTATGGAATAGGTACCGGAAGTGATGAAAGCCATGGAAATATCACAATAGACCTTTCAGGCAAACTCAATATTTTAGTAAATGGTGATACGGCAGTAGGTATCGGTGGCGGTAAATCCGGAGAAAATGCGAAAATTCAGTTGCTTGCAGGTAATGTAACAATAAACAGCTCAGGAAGAAAGTGTCTTGGAATAGGTAATTTTATCGGCAAGGCAGATATAACACTCACTAATCTTGAGCTCCATCTCCAGACCTCCACGCCAGAATCAGTTGGAGTCGGTATGTTTGCCGGAGAGCTGAATCTTCTGATGAGAGATTTCTCCTGCTATGTTGAATGTGCAGGCCATACAGGCATAGGAATTGGTGTTCTTGAAGGTGGCTATGGAAAAATAGATATAGCGCATGGAAAGATAATTCAGTCACTTCGTGGCAGAAAGCTGACCTGTATCGGTACTAAGGAGGGGGCTCTTGACATATCCGTTGTTCAATGCAAGGTTATGCTAAACTGCGAAGGCAATGATGTTGAAGGTATCGGAGACAGCCATGGAGCAGGAAACCTCTACCTAAAGTTTGATGAACTTGATATGGTATTTGTAACAGGAAGGTATGAATTTGTAAGTGCCGGAATGGGTAAATGTATTTACGAAGGCGGCACACAAAACTTTGCTGCTAATCAGTAAAACAGTTAAAAACAGATGTAAGATATGATGAGTATATTAGCTGTAGCTCTTATAAGGTCTTTTGCCTTATGGCAAAGGACCTTTTTTGACAATAATAGCCACGCAACGAGTAAGATAATTGTATTAGCATTGACAGTCATAAACAACTGAGAAAGAGGATGGAGAAATGAGACTTTTTAGTAAAATTGCTGCTACAGCACAATCTACCACTAAATTGATACGCATAATGCTCAAATATGATAAGCTATATTTTGTTTATATAATTCTGGATATTATTACATATGCGTTAATTACATTTGCAAATTTGTTTTTGGTGCAGCAATCAGTTGCCATGCTTGAAACAAAGGAAGAATTTACTAATTTTTTTCTGGTGGTAGTGGGATTTTTGTTAGCATCTATGTTGCTGAATTGTTTGCACAGCTTTTTTAACTATAAGCGTGATTTACATGGAAGCACGATTTCGGTTGCTTTGATGGAAAGTATTTTTGAAAAGACTTTAAAATTAGATTATGAACTTCTTTTAGATAAGGATATTCAGGAAAAGAGACGGTTTGCAACCCAAATTACGCAAAATAACAAATTTGTAAATCTTTCCAATACATTTTATGGCTTTTTTTCTAATCTAATTGTGCTGATTGGACTTATTGCCATACTGGCACAAATTGATATCTGGATTTTAGTGATATCTATGATAGTTGTCATTGTAAATACAAAAGTGGCCATACATCAGAATAAATTTCGCCGAGCGATAGATGTTGATTTGAATCCGATTAGCAGAAAAATTATATATTTTAATGAGATAGGAAGTGATTTCTCATATTCTAAAGAAATAAAGAATTATGGTATGATTAAACCGCTTGTTAGCAAATTTTTTGCTATACAGAACGAGTGGTACGAGGGCTGCAATAAAGTAACTCGCAATTCACTGGGAGGCTTTTGCGTTTCCTATGTTGCCAACTTCGTTTTAAATGCAGTTGTATATGTATATCTTGGATTTAAGGTTTTGCTCAAAAGGTCTTTAAGTATAGCTAATTTTTCGATGTTTCTCACTTCCATTCTTGAATTTAACGGATGCATTCAATCGATTGTAAGTTTTTTTACAGATATTTCTGCTAGTGCGCCATACTTGCAGGACTATTTCGATTTTATGAATTTAAAAACCATGAATGATAAGTCGGATGGTGAGTTGTACAGACTGCCGGAAACAGGAAGTTATAGAATTACCTTTGACAATGTAAGTTATAGGTATCCGCATCAGGAACTTTACGCTTTGGAGAATATAAGTTTTGATGTAAAATCTGGAGAAAAGATTGCGGTTGTTGGCGAAAATGGTGCAGGGAAAACAACAATGGTTTTATTACTCATGAGACTGATTGATCCTACGAAAGGACGTATATTGCTTAATGGTGTGGATATCCGCAATTATGATGAGAACGAATATAGAACTCTTTTCTCAACAGTTTTTCAAGATTTTAAGTTGTTTTCATTTACCATTGAGGAAAATATTACAGCTTTAGCCAAGACAGAGCCAGATCAGGTTGAACGTGCAGTCGAAGGCGCAGGGTTGACAAAAAAAGTATCATCTCTCGGTAAAGGCTTAAAGACATATATTGATAAACTTTATGACAATGAAGGAGTCTCTCTTTCAGGAGGAGAGGGTCAACGGCTCGCCATTTCAAGAGCACTGTACAAAAATGCACCGATATATGTGCTAGATGAACCTACAGCGGCACTTGATCCCCTAATTGAAAATGATATTTATGCAAGATTTAGGGATATAACGGAAAGAAAAACAACGTTTTATATTACGCACAGATTGGCAAGCACACATTTTTGTGACCGTATCATTGTGTTGAAAAATGGCGGTATAGAGGAAATAGGTAGCCATAGGGAGCTTATGAGGGAGAATGGTTACTATGCCGAGCTTTATAACATGCAGGCACAGTATTACACTGAGGATATAGAGGAGAAATAGTATATGCGCAAGGTTCGGATAGCAATTAATCAAGACAAACAAAGAGCCGATTCTTCTCGCCACCTATAGAGGTGGGAGAATTTCGGCTGATTTCGTTAAAAGATAATTGTAAAAAAGGTATTGCATTTGTAAAATACCAGATGTATAATGTAGAAAAAATATGGAGGATAGTAATCAATAATTACAATTGATTACGAGAAAAGTTATTGATTGTTATGAACATATTAAAGTTTGAGATAAAGAGGGGCTTTACTTCGAGAGCATTTCTTATAAGTCTTATATTAAGCAGTCTGTTGTGTTCAGCTGATTTTTATTGCTATTATAGGGTAAGTCATGGCAATATTGATCTTTCAACTGTGATTCAGGCATGGATTGGAACAGACTATATGTTTGCATATAATGTGGTGTTTTATCTTCTGCTTCCAATCATTGGATGCCTGCCTTATGCAGCATCTTATTTTGAAGATTTAAATAGTGGATATATAAAAAATATATGTGTCAAAACATCAAGAAAAGCTTATTACTTTGCGAAAAGTATTGCAGTTTTTTTTACTGCAGCTGTTGCAGTTATGCTTCCATTGACAGTTGATTTTATTGTATGGATGATGATATATCCACTTAGAATACCTGAGCCACTTTTATTTTTGGGAAGTACAGGTGATGCATGCTTGTTTGCCAGTACTTACTATGATTCATCATTAAAATATGCTATTATTTTTATACTTGTTGACGGCTTGGCAGCAGGAGTTCTTGCATTATTGTCTGTTTGTATATCCGAATTAACAGAAAGCTCATTTATTACGATAACTGCTCCATTTGCAATTTATGTTGCTGAAAGTTATGTGTTTGGCAATTATATGGATGCAAAAAAGAATTATTCAATTCAGGACTTGATTAACCCTTTGCAACAAACGTATGGATATAAAGGCATTCTGTTTACATTACTAGGGCTTATATTTTTAGTTGAAATAGTCTGGATTGCTTTAAAGGCAAGAAGGAAAGATATATTATGATGAGCAATAAAGGTTCATGGATGTTGAAGGTTACGGATTTGAAGGAGTTTGATTAATTATGACTAAAAAAGTCATTAAGAACGTTTTGTGCATAGCATTTGTTACGCTTGTGGTTTTAGGTAGCATACGCGTTAGAAAAGTAAATTCAGAAAGCTATGTGCCTGTAAAGTATGTTGAGATGGGAGAAACTCTTTTTTACAACGGAATCTCATTCACTCCTGAGTCAGCCGAGCTGATTACTGAGGAAGAATTTGACGAAGAATATTCTTTGAATTATTCTCAAATCACTGATGGTGGAGATTTGATTGTATTACTCAAGTTTACAGTAAGAAATGAATCGGATAAATCAATGGAGCTTTCAGAAATGCTGTCAGATATTGGCTATGGTTTTGAAACACATACATGGTGTTCCAGTACGGATCCGTTTTTGTGTAGCGGCATAAATCAATATTCGTCAGCTACTGTAGAATCAGGCGAGGCTATTGATTTTTATACAGGAGTAGGAATCGATGCAGGAGCCTTTAGCGAAAAGGGGTGGAAAAACATCTATAATACCGAATTTTATTATACTATGTCGGTATATCCGGAGCCAGTAAAAATACATATAGGAATCCCTAAGAATAATCACTAATTAAAGTTTTAGTTACCGGTTCATTAATCTTTTTACAAATCCAGATGAAAAGAAAAAAGATTTCATAAAATTACTAAGAAGGTTATACTTTGTTATGAACGTTGAGTTAGAAAATATATGCAAATCAATAAAAAAAGCAGTAATTTTAAATGATATATCCATGAGCTTTGCTTCAGGCAAAATTTATGGATTAAAGGGCAAAAATGGATGTGGAAAAACCATGCTTATGAGAGTTATTTCGGGTTTAATGTATATTGATTCCGGAAAAGTCACGATAGATGGGAAAATACTTCATAAAGATATAGATTTCCCTGAAAGCATAGGAATACTGATTGAAAATCCTTCATTCCTTTCAAAATATACAGGATTTAAGAATCTTAAGCTGCTTGCTTCATTAAGAGGAAATATTACTGATGAAGATGTACGTCTGGCTATAGAAAGGGTAGGACTTGATCCTGATGACAAAAGGACTTATCGGAAGTATTCATTAGGTATGAAGCAAAAGCTTGGAATTGCCAATGCAATAATGGGTGAGCCTGATTTGATTATTTTAGATGAACCTATTAATGCACTGGATGAAGAAAGTGTAGCTAAAATAAAATCTGTACTGCTTGAGCTAAAGGAAAAGGGCAAGCTTATAATTATCGCGTGCCACGATAAAGAGGAATTGGAGTATTTAAGTGACATTATTTATCTCCTAAAGGATGGCTGTTTTGTTGGTACGGAGGTAATTGAAAAGTGAAAATACTTCGATTACTGAAAAGAGATTTAAACCAGGGACTTATCAAAAAGCTTTACTGTTATTTGTTTGTAATGGTGGTCATATTTGTCTCTTCCTATCAGTTTAATGAGGCCATGGACCTGTTTAAAGGTGATGGGTTTGATTTCGGTACGGTTAGTTTTTGGGACTATCTTTTTTTGAACATGAATGGAATGGAGCCTTATACATTTAGCTATGACAGTAGCTTTTCAGTGCCTATGGTATGGTTTTGTATTGTATTAGGTTTTCATTATATTATCGCATATTATCCTGAAAAAGATTTAAATGAATATGGTGCTCAGATATTAATGAGTTCCAAGTCCAGAGTAGGCTGGTGGATAAGTAAATGCGGCTGGTGTTTTGTGTCGGTCATTGTTTACTTCGTTTTTATACTGGCTTCAGTAGGATTGGTCACTATGTGCTTTGAAGGCAGCCTTAGCTTTGGTTTCGAATTGAAGGCTTCAACATTTTTCATAGAAAACAATTTTAAATATGTATTCAAGGATGATATGATACTCGTTGCCATAATTTTGCCAATGCTTATAATGTTTGCAATAGGTATGCTTCAAATGCTATTAAGCTTTTTACTGTCTCCCGTTATCAGTTTTGCAGTTATATGTACCATATATGTTTTGTCTGCCTATTATACTATTTGGTGGTTACCGGGAAGTTATACCATGCTGCACAGGAGTGTTTTCATTACAAGTGATGGGCTTTCACCTTATAGTGGGTTAGTTATTGCCGGGTTAATTGTATTTATTTCTTTTATGGGTGGATATTTATACATTACGAATAAAGATATTTTGAAATAAAGCTTTTGAATATTCTTGAAACAGTTTGGATTGCTTTAAAAATTGTGACTTGTTTGTAAATTTATTGATACAGAAAAAGGAGGACAGTAATCAACGAGTAAGGTTGATTACTTACGAGATATGAAGAAAAAGGTTTTGATTCCTGTAATTTCTTGCATAGTGGTTTTTGTTATTGCTGGGGTACTTATATATAAGACTGAAAATAAAAAGTCAAGCCCTATCCAAAGATATGTTGAAAAAAATAGTACTGAAAGTGAGAACAGCTCTTCTGATGGAAGTTCATCTGATGGAAGTTCATCTGATGGAAGTTCATCTGATGGAAGTTCATCTGAAAATGTGTCGACTATTAATAAACCTTCCGCCGACGGCACTATTTCCTTTGAATGGAATGATCCGGCAACAGGAAATTTTGAATGTACATTTTATTCATATGATACCATTAAAGGCGAAGATATTAATAGCCAATCAAAATATCCGTATGAAAATTTTTATATTACGCAAGAAAATTATGATGATAGTGAAGGCTTGTTAAGCTCACTACACTTCGATTATTTTGATATTGATAGCTTTGCAGAAAACGAACCTGAATTGTATCAGGAGTATTACGAAAAGTTGCAGGATTATGATAATTATGATGCTAATTCTAATTTTTTTGAGAGTTGTGAAGAAAAGTATACTACAGGATATGATTATGATGTACTTTATCTCTTTGTAAAATGTAAATTTAAAAATTTATCTGCCGGAAGTAAAGAGTTTTACGTTAATGAAATTAAACCGATTATAAAATATGATGATGGCACATATGCTACTTGGGTATTTGAACCGGAATATTTCGATAATCCTCAAACGCACGAAGGTGATGACGATGGTAAAAGCCTTTATGAATATACGTTGGCTTCAGGAGAAGAAGTGGAGTGTACTTTAGGCTACATTCTTTACAATTATTCTAGCTCTGACACTTCTACGCCTAATGTTGAAAATGTTTATTTTGGAATTATGGAAGACGATTTATATGTAGATTATATTAGTGGTAATTCTGAATATGGTCCGGAAATGGGTTCATGGATGTTGAAGATTACGGATTTGAAGGAGTCAGATTAATTTACAAATGTTTTAGTTGACGAAAGGTCTCTGTCCACACTTGTGAACAGAGACCTTTATTCTCTGGTAGGAGCCGAGCCTCAAGCTACTGAAATACTACAGGTAAATCAATATATTCGGTTTTTATTACTATGTACGGATAGCTTGGAAGTGAAGTTGTCTGAGAGTCTGAAGCCGGACCGGTAAGTATTGTTTCGAAGTAGATTGAATCACTGCTTTTGAGACAGCTTTTAACCTGAATATTGTAGCCATCGGTAGCTCTCGTACCAAAGCCTTTAACAATGTAAAGCTCACTTTCAGTGGCATAGGTCAGCATCATGTCGCCGGTTTTCTTTTCCTCAATTATGGCTGCAAGAGCATCCGGCAAATCTCCATCGGGAACAATTGTATAATCAAGCTCGGTTGCAGTGATTTCTTCATCCTTAGTGCCACAACCCATCATACAGCAGGCAAACATACCAACAAGTAAGCAAAGAAGAAATTTAGTTTTGAAGCTTTTCATTATTAAATTCTCCTTCGGTTCTACAGGTATACATATAAATTCTGTTACCCGGTTTCATTTCCACACCAGGATTTAGTATTTCAATATCATCAGGCTTAAGCTTGTATTTTTTACCGATTTCAAAAGCTGTGTCGCCAGGCTGTACAAAGTAACAGGTAATCTGCTTCCTACATTTTTCACAACATTCGTTGTGGGAGATATCGGTAATGTATTCTCCTGATTCCTCAGCATAAATAAGACCGTTAAGTCTGATATCAGTCCTTATCTCAACCTCGCCTGAAGGCAGCAGTCTGACCTGTGTATTTAATGGAAGCAGACTGAAATTTACAGAAATGTCCTCAGGCTTAAGGCTGTCTAATCCCATAACAGAGATGTTTTCTGAAAAATCAATGGAAAGCTTGTTTTGGTGAAGCTTTTGGCTATCCGAGGAGTCAGAAAAGTAAAAAGTAACCTCCACACATCCAAAAATCTGAATACCGGTATCGCAAATTTTTGTGTCAGGTGCAATAATGTCTGATTTACAGAAGAGAATATTGGCCTGACGAATATCAATGTCAGGAGTAATATTTTGGCTGATTTTAAAAATTTCCTTTATGGTATCCAAGATTTTCATGCTCTTAATTTCAGCGGTGTCATTTGAAAGAACTCCTGAGGTTGCATAAGCATCCTTAAGATAATTTAAATGCTTCTCACTATAAACCTCAGTATCACTTGAAATCTTACCCGAGATAATCAGTCTGCGTGGTTCGTTCTCCTCATCAGGACCAGCTTCAATTTTTATTTGATTTAGAGACGGAATACAGCTGCAGCTGCAAGAGTCATTAGCTCCCTCTATGGCAATGTCCTTTTCAAAAAGAAGCTCTCCGTTATAAAAAGTTGGAGAACAATCATCCTCACTTTCGTAAATAACAAAAAGCTTTAGCTTGCCGAAAAGCTTAATAGAATCGTTTTGCAACACCTGGTCAAAATCAGTCAAAGAAGCCAAGCTGAAAAGAATTTTTCTGATATTTTGGAAAGAATTCTCAATACCTAAAGAATCATTAAGTGAGATTTGTTCCTGACCGGAATAAAGCAGACTAAAATTTGTACGCTCCTCCGTAAGAACCTCAACAAAATCAGCCCCCACAATCCCGGAAACCACCTCAGCTGCCCTGTCAAGACGACATTCAGCATTTAAAGTAACCAGACCTGTAACAGAAATTTTTCTCGGATGAATGATGGAAATTTTCATATCCTCGAGGACAGCATTAACACACCAGGACCCCTCAGCCTCAGAATTTATTCGAACGATCTCATCAAAATCAATATAACCATCAAACCCGGATAAAGACCTCTCATTATCCTCAGAATAATAAAGCATCTGAAAACTAAGACCACCCCTGACGTAGAGCCTGTCTCCCGTCACCTTAGTCTCCGAAAGCGAAAGAATACTCGAAGAAGAAACCAGCTCCGAAATATCTCCCAAATGATCAGGCACATTAAAATCCTGGTCAACAGTAAATTGCATGACCCTACGGTCTGAAGTACACCTCTGTGAAAGCTTTTCATATATGATGTCCATATTCCCTCCAATAAAAAGTATCAGTGTTAAAACATCATATGAAACATCACTCTCGAATATTACCCCAAAGAGGAGCTTTTCACATCACATTAATTAATAAAAGAGGCCTACTGCAGTGCTTGATTATTATTAAATTTTAGAAGAGGCCTACTGCAGTGCTTGATTATTATTAAATTTTAGAAGAGGCCTACTGCAGTGTTTGAATATCATTAAATTTAATAAGAGGCCGCTGCAATATATCATGTGCCAAGTGTATGATAAACGCGAAGCGTACACTTGGCACATCATATTTGCAGCAGGCCGGACTCCAATAAGTGATAACCCCTCTGCAGCAGGCCGGACTCCAATAAGTGATACCTTCTCTGCAGCAGGCCGGACTTTATCATGTGAAAAGCTCCCTCAACCATCTAAATTTAAATTCTATGTGCACCTCTTCAATCTTTTCATTTCCATTTAAAAGGTTTAGTAAGGAATAGGAGCCTCTCCTTCCTTCTTCATCCTCATACTCCGAGCTTCCATAAATTGTAAAAGCGGGAACCGTAATAAAAAGAGAGCCTGAATTTACTTTCTCCCCTTCCTCATAAAGCGCAATTGAACCAAGAAGAAACAGGCATGCAAGCATTGCCGCCACAAAAGCAACCACACTCCATAAATAAAGTCTTTTCTTAGAATTTTTGATTCTTTTAAGTTCCTCCTCTGTATTAGTATAGATAAGTGCCGCCTCGCGTGACTGTCTAAAAATATCCATAAAACCTCCTAAAATTAATCCCAGACTCTAAAATAAGATTAAGGCTTATTGATATGAGGATTTCCATTTTATGATTGTCTTAAACATGTAAATGTGATAAAATGAACTATAATGACGTTATTTTGGAGAAATTTATGGAAAAAGTTGAACTTAGAGGTTATGCAAAAATTAATCTCTCCTTGGATGTAACAGGTATAAGACCAAATGGCTATCATGAAGTCAAGATGGTTATGCAGAGCATTGACCTTTATGACAATATCACCCTTGAAAAAATTGAAGGCGATGATATAATCATGTCGGTTGGAGCTGCACCGGTGCCCGCAGACAAGACTAATTTAATCTATAAGGCATGTATAAGGTTTTTTGAAGCAACAGGAATCAGACAGGGGATAAAAATAACCCTGGATAAGCACATCCCTGTAGCAGCAGGACTTGCAGGGGGAAGCACAGATGCGGCAGCAGTATTAAAGGGTCTTAATCAGCTTTGCGAGGCGGACCTTTCAGTCAGGGAGCTTTGTGAAATAGGAGTAAAAATTGGAGCAGATGTACCATTTTGCATCGTTGGAGGAACTGTTCTTGCAGAAGGAATAGGAGAAGTGCTGACAGAATTAAAGCCTGCACCACAGGTAAGCCTTCTTATTGTAAAGCCGGAGACAGGAATTTCCACAAAGCTTGTTTATGATAAGCTTGCTCCTTGCGATGAACTTAATCATCCGGATGTAGACAGAATGATTAAGGGAATAGATGAAGGAAGTCTGCCTGAAATAATTGCCACACTTGGCAATGTTCTCGAAAGTGTAACGATTAAAGAGCTTCCGTTCATAGATGATATCAAAAAAGAAATGCTAAGACTCGGAGCAGAAGGCTCACTTATGAGTGGCTCGGGCACAACGGTCTTTGGAATTTTCAGCGATGAAGAAAAGGCAAAGACTGCCTATGAAGCCTTTAAGATGGGAGAATATGGTCAAAATACATATTTAACCTCATTCGTAAACCCTTAGTATATTGTTTATCAAATGTGTCATAAAACCCCTTGCTTTAGCTATGGGGAGTGTCAGGAGATGTGTTAACTGGGATGATGAAACCGAAATCTCATTGTTTTATAACAATGGGCAGTTAACAGTAAATATATTTGATGCAAAAGAACTTAGATAAGGATTGGGAGGAGTTATGCTAAGAACTTGTTTTGGCATTCTTGCTTTTATAATTTATTTTGTTGTAACGCTGCCGATATTGCTTATTTTACTGATTATCAGGTGCTTTAATCCAAAGCTGGCAGCTAAAATAGCTCAGCCGATTGTATGTGGCTTTGGCTTCAGACTTGTACTTTTATTTACAGGAATCAGGTGGAAGGCAATAGGAAAAGAAAACATTCCAAAGGATACACCTGTTCTTTTTACAGCAAACCACAGAAGCTTTTTCGATATACCTCTGGCCTATGTATCAATACCGGTTACCTATCTTACCGGCTTTGTGGCTAAGAAGGAAATTAAAAAAGTACCTTTTCTAAATTGGTGGATGATGCTGTTAAATTGTGTATTTCTTGACAGATCAAGTCCAAAGGCAGGACTTAAATCAATTCAGGAAGCGATAGATCATGTTAAAAATGGCTGGTCGATATTTATAATGCCCTCAGGAACAAGAAATAAAGGCGAGGGTGTTGATGAATTTAAGGCGGCAAGCTTTAAAATTGCCGAAAAAACCGGATGTCCGGTTGTACCTGTAGCAATTGTTCATACCGATGAAGTTTTTGAACAGCATTTCCCAAGGGTGGAAAAGCATACAATAACAATGAAATTCGGAAAACCGATTGAAACAGCGGGACTTAGTCGTGCAGAATTCAAGGAAATACCCGGAAAAGCCTATGAAGAAGTCTGCAAAATGTATAATGAAATATACTAATCTTAAAAATATTTATAAGAATAATAGTTTTTATTGCATTTTTAATGCTGCTTTGATAAAATACGTATGATAAAAAGATTTTAGGAGATAAATTTATGGCACCTTGGTTGATAGTGATACTTGTAATACTTGCCATCGTTCTCGTTGGACTTATTGTTCTCTATATTGTTGGAAGAAAGATGCAGAAAAAGCAGGATGAGACAATGCCTGACATTCTTGCAAATGCCCAACTGGTGACGATGCTTATTATTGATAAAAAGCGGATGAAGCTGAAAGAAGCCGGATTCCCACAGGTAGTAATGGAACAGACACCAAAGTACATGAGAGGCGCAAAGGTCCCTGTTGTAAAGGCAAAGGTTGGACCAAGAGTAATGAATCTCATGTGCGATGAGAAGATATTTGATGATATTCCTCTTAAGAAAGAGGTTAAGGCCAAGGTGAATGGAATTTACATCATCGAGGTCAGAGGGCTGAGAAGGTCGGCTCAGGTTGAAGAACCGGTAAAGGAAGGCTTCTTCAAGAAGGCTAAAAGGGAAGCAAGAAAAGAAGTAGCAAAGAAAAATGCTGAAAAAGCAAAGAAATCAAAGTAAATAAAGACTCAAAGAAAAAAAGTCTAAGTGATTAAAAGCATTCATGTGGGGGCGAAAGCTTCTATGTGAATGCTTTTTTATTTTTAATAAAATGGATAAATTTTGTTAATAAATTGTTTACAAATCGTATGATTTGGTTTAGAATATAAAAACTAAGCTATACACAAGACACTTATTGTAAGAAACAGGTATTGACTTTGCTTGAAAGGACTTTTCTGTTGAATAAATAAATTTGACAGAGTCCTCACTTAACTAAAGAGAAAGGAGAGCATGGCTATGAAGAAAAGATTTTTAACAGCTGCAATTTGTACAGCCTTTGTATTTTCATTAGGAATGGCTCAGGCAGCGACAGTTACCAGCGACATCACGATAGATGGTAATGCAGATGACTGGGCAGGAATAAAAACCAGTTATCCGGTAGATTCCGTAGCTTTGGGAAGTCCGGGCGTAGACAGCTTTAAGCTTGCCTATTCTGAAGATGGCACTATGCTCTACATTTGTTATACAGGAACAGTTACAAACCAGTGGTCGGATTGGGAGATGCTAAGATACAATCTTTTGTTCACTATTGGAGATACTACGACTTCCCTTTACATAGGAAATATACAATATATGGGAAATGGCTATAGTCTGGCCTATAAAAATGAAGCAACCTCTGTTGCGGGTGATTATACCGTAGAGCTTGCAATTCCCGTAAGCCGTTTTGGAGGAAATGACTTTACAGTTGCACTCAAAGGAAGTGATTCAACCTCAGAAGCTGTTTCTTCTAATGACATAGATACAATAGATGGCAATCCTTACGAAGAATCAGAAGAAGATAAGGAACCGGCAGTTTATGATGGAATAGTCATTGATGGAAAATTTGATGATTGGGCAGCGGTAAGCGTTACAGAGGCAGCCTGTCCAAACTCAGCACATACAAACTGTATAGATGGAGCCGCAGCAGTATTTGACGGTGATTATCTCTACCTGTACATAAGTGATGGCAAAGGAGGTATTGCCTCAGGAGCGGGTACTCACTCGAATGGTATGTACTCAATCGTAACGGACCTCGGCAGAAACATGGTTTTCCAGCTGAATTCAGACGGAACAGTTTCAGGAATAGAGGGTGTAACCTCAGCTCATTATGGCGGACAATGGGAAATAGCAATACCAAAATCAGCACTCCCACAGTATGAGCAGACCTTAAGCTTCGGACTCTATCAGTCTGATGCAATAATTTCAGATATTGCAAATCTTCAAGAGGATGAAGGTAATGCCGGCAAATTCACAACAATAGTTTATGATGGATTGTTTGCAGATTGGGATGATTATCCACACACTCTGATTGAATATGCAACAGCAGGTTCAAATGAAATACTTGCAGATGGTGAACAGGCACTTTATTCCGATGGAACCACACTTTATGGACATGTGGTTTCAACAATGATGGCCCACACCTCTTCTTATGGAACCGAGATGACTTCTGCCATCACAATTAAATTCAATCAGGACTATGCGACAGCCTTTTATCCAAGACTGGTAGCTATTGATGAAGAGGGTAATATCAACTGGAATCCTGACTTTTCAGAAATGCAGGCAGGAGGAAAGTATGAATATGCAATTGCCTCAAGTGATGCCTGGGGAACCTCTACAAACATAAATAACCTCAACTCACACGACACAATTTATGGTAAGATAACCATAGATGTCGGAGGCGAGGGACAGGCCGACGAAGCAGAATACTATCTCGACCTTGAATTAATAGCAGAAAAATTTAATATGGATGCAGGCGATTTCAAGTACATAGAATCACAATTTGGCAAAATCGGACATGAATGGGCAGCCTATGCAGGCACAAGCACAGGACCATTTGTCGGACTTGCACTTTGCTTAGGCTGTGCAGCTGTTCCTATGTACATTAAAAAGAGACAGAAAAAGGCTTTTGTTCACGATAAGGAGTAAATAATGAGTCCGGTTTTCTTAATAGTAATACTTGCATTATGGCTCTACATTTTGCATGTACTTAATAAAGCCAATTTAAAAGCCTGGCGCTTCCTTTGGGGAAGCCTGGGCTTATTTGTCATTCTGATGATTTATGTTGAACCCTATGTTATGGAACCACTGGCAAGATGCGTATCGGCACTGGCAGGTCTGGTTGGAAAGCTGACAGGCTCCTTCAGCACGTATTTTAAATATGGAATCATCTTCGTAACGGCAAAGGATGGAACCTCAATAACCCTAAAGGTAGATATGGAATGTTCGGGAGTTATTGAGATAATGGCATTTTTGTGTCTTTTGATTTTTTACAGAGTTTATTCAGTTTCAGAAAGAATTATAGTAGGCGTGGCAGGCTTTGTATATCTGGTTCTTTGTAATGCACTTAGAATTACAATCATCTGCCTTGCAGTTCATTTTTTTGGAACCTCAGCCTTTTATATAGTTCATACATTTATAGGACGTATTGTGTTTTATGTTTTAAGCGTCATTCTGTACTTCTACGTTTTTACAAAACCGCAGGTTATTCAGATGAAGGTGGGAAACTTTACATATGGTCATAATAAAGAGAATACTTAATTCATTTATTTTTTGGGGAGCATGGATATTAATTCCTGTCATTATGGAAATAGTTCCCTCATTTGGCAGCCTGTTTTTGCTGCTTAGGCGAAGACTCAGGCAAAACAAGTCGCTTGAGTCCCCAAAGCTTTATCCGGAAATTTCTATAATAGTTCCGGTTTATAATTCGGCTGATACACTATTTAATTGTATCAGATCGATAAATGATTCAACCTATCCTAATGAAAAAATAAATGTGTTCCTTGTCAATAATCAGGGCAAGGATGACTCCTTTGCGGTTTTTGCACAGTGTCAGGAAAGGTTTCCAACACTTAGGCAGCAATGGATGAATGCAAAGCAGGGAAAGAGTCGGGCACTAAATTTGGCTCTTTATAATTCAGAGGGAAAATACATTATTAATATCGATTCCGATGGCGTTTTGGAACCTCATGCACTTGTAAATCTGATTACTAAATTTGAAAACAGGCCAAAGCTCAATTGCATGACAGGAGCCATTTTAACAACTCCGGAGATGATTCAGAAGTATCATTCACCCTGGAGCAGACTTTTAAGAAATTTGGAATTTATGGAGTATGCACAGGCCTTCCTTGCAGGAAGAAGCTATGCATCTGAAATAAATTCAGTCTATACGCTCTCAGGAGCCTTTTCAGCATTTAGAAAATCAGCAATACTAAAGTCAAGACTTTACAATACCGATACCATCTGTGAAGATACACAGCTTACTTTTCAGATGCGACAGATATATAAAGAAAGAGTTGAAGTGTGTGAGGACGCACTCTTTCTGGTAGACCCAATTGAAAGCGTAGATAAGCTTTATACCCAGAGACAACGTTGGCAGAGAGGTTCTCTGGAGGTCGCAAAGATGTTTATGAATGATGGCTTTAAGCTTCGCAGTATGTTTACGAATATCAATGTAAAGACACTGCTTTATGATCATACCTTTGCTTTCCCAAGAATGATATGGTATCTTGCTCTTATCTGCCTACTGGTAATGAAATATTCAGGTGCAGTGCTTGTTTATTCGACACTGATGATTTTTGCCCTTTATATTGTAATAGGCTATGCCTACTTTTTTACGGCAAGATACTTCCTAAAGGCAAATAAGGAGCTGCGAGCTTATTATACTAAGCATTGGTATTGTATAATTCTGATGCCGGCCTTTAATCTCATGGTATTTTTTATAAGACTGGCAGGAATTATCAATTCTGTTGGTACTGACAGTGCCTGGAAAACTCAGACACTGTCAGATGAAAAAAGAGCCTTTGCCGAGGTGGTGGCGGGAGAATTTGCTAAACCGGCTAAAAAACTTGAAAAAAGCTATGAGTGGATAAATGCAGAAAGCTATGATGATAAAGAAGAAAAGAAAACCTTACCTATATTATGGTATGTAATTACAGGAATTTTAATTTCACTTTCGGTACTTTTAATTACCGCAGTAAGCTGGACAAGCAAGACCTACGGTGTCAGCTTTGCAGAAATAAAAAATACACTCACAGGAAACATTCAGGGAACAGCTAGTGAAGTTGTAATTGCAGTCATAAAGGGTATTGTCTTACCGGTTATTCTAGTGCTTGCAGTTTTTGTGATTTATACAATAATAGACAGAAGCTATAGCCGAAAGATTGAACAGGAAAGTAAGACGGGCAAATTAAGCAAAGCAATTCACGCCTTGATAAATACTTTAGCAATAGCACTTCCGGTTTTAGCAGTTCTATTTTTGAATCTTAAATATGATTTAATAGATTATTATCAGCTGCAGCAGGAACAGTCGCAGCTATATGAGGAATATTATGTTTCACCTGACAGCGTATCAATTGAGGCCGATGGTAAAACGAAAAATTTAATATATATATATCTTGAAAGCATGGAGACTACCTATGCAGATACTGCAAATGGAGGTGCTCAGAACGTAAATTATATACCTAATCTTACGGAATTGGCAAAGGATAACATATCCTTCTCAAATACCACCTCTCTTGGAGGCTTTCATACACTTTCAGGCTTCGGTTATACAATTTCCTCCATTTTTTCAACCACCTCCGGTTTGCCTTACAAAGTGACAATAGGCGATGATGACACAGAGTGCTATAATGGAGTTATAACCCTTGGAGACATATTAAATTCAAAAGGCTATAATCAGGAATTTTTATGTGGCTCCGATGCTTCCTTTGCAGGGAGAAATACTTATTTCACGACACATGGTGATTATGAAATTTTTGACCTTTATACAGCAAGGGAAAAAGGCTACATAGCTGATGATTATTATGTGTGGTGGGGATTTGAGGATTCTATACTTTTTGACATAGCAAAGGATGAGGCGATAAGGCTTGCAAAAGAGGATGAACCATTTAATCTTACCATGCTGACGGTTGATACTCATCATATTGCCGGATATATTTGTGACGAATGTGATGATAAGTATGATGTTGCTACAGCAAATGTAGTTGCCTGTACAGACAGACTTGTCTCAGAATTCATAAGCTGGTGCAGTAAGCAGGATTTTTATAAGGATACAACTATTGTACTTGTTGGTGATCACCCAAGAATGGACACATATCTGGTGGACGGAACTTCATATTATGACAGAACAGAGTACAATTGCTTCATAAATGCCTCTAATTCAGACGGAGCAAGTCTTACTAACAGGGAATTTACAAATCTTGATTTGTTCCCAACCGTAATATCGTCCCTTGGCTTTACCATTGAAGGCAACAGGCTGGGACTTGGAACCAATCTTTTTTCGGATGAGGAGACAATTGCAGAGCAAAAGGGAATAGAATGGCTTGAAACTCAGGCGAATAAAAGCTCGGATTACTATATGACAACCTTTGTTGAATAAGGTAATAGCTTATTAAATGGTAAGGTAAGCAGAATAAAGCTTAGCTTATTAGATGGAAGCCTCATCAGAATAAGGCTAAGCTTATCAAATGGTAACTTGAGTCGGGAAAAAGCACAGCCTATTAGATAATAACCTATGCTGAACATTGAGTCATTAAGATTAAAAGGAGTGCCCAATGAAGAAGAAAAAATCAATAAATTCAGTCGCAGTTACAGTACTCCTGGCTGGGCTGGGAGTTGCCATACTTGCGGTATTTTTTTGGCTACAGCTCGAAAATTATGAAAAAGGAATATTGGAGGTTTATTCTGAACAGCAGGATGCCTATGTTCAGCTGGTACTTGATCAGATAAATCTGAAATCGAATCGTGATAATGAGGAAATTATCAATGAGATACTTACATCACTTGATGCCTCTACTAACAAATATTGGACCTTTTCGGACACCGGCTCAATGCTATTTATAAAAGATGTATTGGAGACAAATAAGTACAAGGGACTGACAGTAGAAAGCTATTATACCTCAGAGACCGGGAAAAGCTTTATAGAAACGCTAACCCTAAACCGGGTTACTCATTCCGTAGTTGAGCTATCCGGCAAAAGCTACATAGCTTCAGGCGTTGTGTTTGAGTATAATAATGACGAGTACAAGCTTGTACTTCTTACCAATAAAGACATCCTGTTAGATAATAACATTTTCCTTGGTGCTAAAGTCGTTCTTTGCACTGTAATCGGTATTATACTGATAGTTGCCTTCTTATATATAACAGTTTCAACTCTACGTTACCAAAGAGCTGTAAAAAAACGAATTGAAGCACAATCGGAAACAGACAAGCTTCATGCAAGTATTTCTGAGCTTAATGAAGCACTTAGAAATAAAAAGTCAAGAGATACAAAGCAAAAGCTTTGGAGCGAGGACCTTTTCCCGGCCTTTGTGAGCAGACTACAGCTACGGGAGATTACGCCTGTTTCGATTAGCCTTTTGAGCTGCGAATCAGAAGAAGTAAAAAAAGAGTTTCTCTCAGGTGCAGGAATTACACTCGATGAAAGCGTACTTAGATTTGAGTATAATGAAAATGATATTTTACTTATGGGCATTGGCCTTGAAAAGAAAATACTGGAAGACAGCATCAGACCACTCATGATAAAAGGAATGAAGCTGCTAAAAACAGTAATCGTCAGAAAGGGAGAAGAGCTTGAAGCAGACAGGATATTGAAAAGCTTGAAGCACTAAAAAGCTTCTTTTTCAGATGATAAAAATTTTTAGTAGAGTACTGCCATAAAAGTTGCTTATCATCGCTTAAGAAGTTGAGAACTTCAGTTGTGGAACAAATATTAATTCGCGAATAGAGCGGATAAAAATGAGGAGAATTATATGTCAGAGATTAAAATAAGTCGTGAATATCGTTTGAAATTTTATCTGAATGCACGACATTTCATTATTATAAATGGAGAAAAGGGCGAGGTACATCCTCATACCTGGGAATTTTCGCTTAGAATCAGATTTGGTGGAGATGGATTTGTTGAGTTCTCAACATTTGAAAAGGGCATTGAAGCCTTCCTGGCACCTTATCAGAATATGGTTATGAATGAGCTTCCACCATTTGACTCAATAACACCTACACTTGAAAATTTAGCTGATTATTTTGCTAAGGAGTTTTATGAAATAATTGAAGAGGTCGGAGGAAAGCTGATAAGATTGGACGCATCCGAAACACCGACGAGAAGCTATATGTTAAATCTTGAAGAAGACCATGAATTTACGGGGATTTCTGTGGCCAGCTCACAAAAAAGGATTGATCAGGTAATTGACTCCGTAATTGATGAAGCACTAAGAAATTGATACAGGGAAGAACCAATTAATTAAGTAACAGAAGGTAAGGCGGATGAATAAAAAGAATATTAAAAATTTAGTTCTGATAATAGCGCCTGTTGTATATCTGGTGGCGAGCATAATTGTTATACTGGCGCTGCTTCGAAGTGGAACCTATCCTTCGGGTGAAGAAACTTATTATCATCTTTATAGAGGAAATTATATATATAACTCTATTAAGGCCGGAAACTGGTATCCACTACTGGACCTTAACTGGTATAACGGTGCAGAGCTTTTAAGATTTTGGAGTCCGCTGCCTGCCTATGTAATGGCCTTTTGTCAGCTTTTGGCAGGTGGAAGCATTTTTTATGGCTATCTGCTTTATGTTGCCTTAATACTTTTTGCAGGAGGGCTTTCCTGGCTTTACATAGGGCTACGGGAAGGCAGACCGGTTCTTTGCTCAATACTTGGTCTGTATTGGTTTTTTACGCCCGTAAATCTCTATACACTCTTTACTGAAGGAAATTTGGCAAGAAGTCTGCTTATGATTTTTTTACCTGTCTTTGTCTATGAGATTTACTCCTTCTTGAAAAGACAATCCTGGAAGAAGCTTCTCGTCGTTACCATAATGATGATAATGATAACGCTTTGCCATATTGGTTATGCACTTATGGTTTTTGCTGCCATGATTATCTTTTTGATAATCTATGTAGTTGCCATCGGAAAGCTTCTGCCATCGGTGGAAATAATTCTTTCCATGCTTCTTGCACTTGCAATTCTTGGAATATGGATGGTTCCATTTATCTTTAGCGATGTGTCAGGGGTTGATTCCTCTGAAGCTATGGCAAATTTCTTTCAGAGTATATGGATAACTCTTAATCCATTGGAAAGACTTAGTGATGACAACAAAGACTATTATTATGGATTATCAGTTTTTATACTAGATATATTTGGAATAATTTATGCAAAAAAAGAAGAAAAGCCGGGATTCATAACCGCGCTTATTCTTGTTATTTTTTCATGCAATACAATGTATTACATCTTAAGACTTATGCCTGGCGGACAGTACTTCTGGATGCTTAGATTTTTAGCAATACTTGTGGCACTTAGTCTTGTTTCAATGGTCTTTTGGAAAAGCTTGAGAAGGTGTCTGGTAATAATTATCTGCATTTTACTGTTTGTGGATACGATTCCGTCACTTGCACTCATTAAAGGTGACGATACAGGCGTTGCACCTGAGACAACTCTTGAGGAAATGGGAGATTATTCACTGATTACTGAAGGCAAGGAGATAACTAATCAGAGACTGGCTTTAATGGATCTTTCTACACTTTCAGCTGACGGAGCCTATTTGGTATCGGCCTACGACAACGGAGTTAAGGGAACCTTTGGTGCAGGCTGGGAGGCAGCGGCGACCTCCGGCAACATAGTACAGTTAAACAAAGCATTGTCAGAAGGCTACTATCCATATCTTTTTGACCGTTTGCTTGAGCTTGGAAATGATACGGTAATTATAAGAATCTCACAGGCTGAAACCTGGAATTATACAATTGAAGATATTGAGGCGGCTGCCGAAAAGGTAGGCTATACATTAATTGATGAAGCCTATGATTATCTTTTGTTTCACTATGATACAGCACCGGAGAGTGGCTTTGGAGTAGTATCAGAATTTAAGGCAATAGGAATCGGTTCAGGAGCACCGACAATTTCTCTGCAGTTCCCGGCTGTTGAAGAAACGGACACAACTAAGCTGGATGACTTCACCTATGAAGAGCTGTCAAAATATGACCTGATTTATCTTGATGGTTTTACCTATGACGATAGGGATTATGCGGAAAATTTAATCTTAAAGCTTTCAGAAAACGGTGTAAAGATAGTAATACTTGCAGATGGAATACCGGATGACAGAAAGACTCATGACCAGTCCTTCTTAGGTGTTACATGCAATATAATTTCATTTTCAAACGGTTATCCGGAGCTGGATACCATCATCGGAACCCTCAACACAGATCTATTTCCACAGGGCTATGAGGACTGGCAGACGGTCTACATGGAAGGACTTACTGACGTTTGGGGCACCGTTTATGATAATGACCTGGAGCTGGCATTTTATGGAATAGGAAGTAACGAAAATCTGATATATATCGGAATAAATCTCACCTGCTTTTATGGACTTACAAGAGATGAATCCGTAGGAGAACTTCTTGCAAATGCAATGGAGCTTGACGGAAATGAACTTCCAAAAAGAACATTAGTTCCGGTAGAAATGACTAGTGACGGCAAAACTATTACAATAACTACAGATTATGACTCGGTAAATACCACTTTGGCAAACCACGATATATACAGCACAGCTTCCACCATAGAAGCCAAAAACAATCTGCTGTATGTAAATGCAGGAACAACAGTCATCAAGCTTAAATATCCTTATCTAATACCGGGAATTATTGTAAGCCTCGTAGGAATTGTAGCAATGCTGATGTTTTTAAGAATGATTTACAAGGAGTATGACCGAAAAAAATATAATACTTAAAGCATTAACGCTGATAATCGCCGAAAATATAAAAGCGTCTTTGCTTATATTACACAAAAAAACGAAGAAGGCACAAACAATAACTATTGACAATTAAAATGTATAGATTTACAATGGATAAAATTGATGACTAATGTGGCTTTTTACTAAAGGTATCTACCACTCATGGTTATACACACTTGGGTGGTGGGTGTATTTTTACTATTAGCAGAGAGTAGGCTTTCGAATAGATTACGGGCGAAATAAGGTTAATGCTGTAAGCATAAAGAAGTAAGTTAAGTGTTAATCTGATTGAGGTGATGAATATGGGAAATTTGAGATATAATTTAAGTGTAATGATGCGCAAGAAAACCTTTAGATTTTCATTTTTGCTGGTTATGATATTATGCATATACTTGCCATTTTACTACGCTTTAAAGTACAAGGGCGTAGATACCTTGCAATTGCCCTCAGCATCTACATTGTACGTAGGCAATGCGGTAGGCCTTGCATGGAAATATGTTCAGCTGCTATTTCCTTTCCTGGTTATTTTCCCTTACAGCATGTCTTTTTTTGAAGAATCTAAAGCCGGTATGTTAATGTATGTTCAAGTTAGAAACGGCAGGAAGCAATATTATTATTCTCAGCTGATAACATGTTTTATTGGCGGTTTCATTATTATCTGTATTCCATTTCTTGTAAATATACTTCTAAATTCGATTATTTTTCCCGAAAGTGGTAATGACTATATAAGTACATATAATCAATTTGCCTGGAATTGGAGAACTACTATCACAGGATCAAATGTGGTATTCCCAGTTTTATATAAAGGTTTTATATTAAAGAATCTCTTTGTTAACCATCCACAATTGTATAACGTATTGTTTGCTATATTATCGGGCTTTACCGCAGGTATAATGTCAATGTTGGCTTATGCTTTTTCAATGTTTATCAAAAAAAGCAGATTATTCATATTCTTGATGATGTATATTTTATTTCAGGCATTTGCAATGCTTGATTCGGTTTTGGCTGACAGATGGGATGAAACTACAATATATGTAAGAACTAATATTGTGGAGTATATTTCTAACGGATTTTTACAGCCCGGAAAAGTATACTGGCTATTTTGGGGATTATTATTGATTATATTCTTTATAGCAACCAGAATCGTTAGGGGTAGGATTGCTGAAGATGAAATTTAACTTATTTGGTATGGAGAAAATATGTTTTTTAAAAGTCGATACAAATATATATTCGTAATAATACCATTAGGAATTTTTTACAGACCCTTTTTGTTTTTTGGCAGTTATCAATTAATTCAAGATGTTGGTGTCGTATTCCTTATGAATATGTTTGGAGGCAGTTATTCGAGAGAAAATATAGAGATTGTACTATCCTTCACGTCGTTGTTCGGAATATTAATTATGAATATTTTGTTTGGTGATTATATATGCAAAGATTATCTTGTGAATGGTGAATATATTTTTTCAAGAGAACAAAATAAAGGCAAATGGTTTTTAAAAAAATCAGTTGGTCTTGGTGCTTATTGTGCATTAGGCACAGTCTTATATGTTGGCTTGTATGCCTTAGGTGCTGTTCTGAAGTGTCAAGTGAATACAACAATGAGTGACATCATACTGTTTTTAACCGTTGCTATAGTAGTATGGGAATTTACATATCTGTCCACTTTGTTGATAAATATACTGGCTTTACGTTTGGGTATATCAATATCCTTTGTAATAACATATTCAGTTATTGTTGTAAGTGAAATGATAACTTATTGCCTACAAAAAATGGGCGATAACAAATTGACTAAGCTTTTACATCTGCTGAATCCAATGTCAAATATGACCATAAGTTGGAATTATTCAAAAGGATATATAAGCTGGGCCGCAGTATACTTTTTTGTTCTGACGGCAATTGTGCTGATTTTAGGCACGAGGGTGGCAACTAAATATGAAATTGGAATTAAAAATAGTGAAGTGTAAATTGCTCGAATGGAGAAACAATGAAAAATACAATTGAATTAAATAATGTTTCAAAAAGCATTGATGGAAATGAAGTTTTACAGAATATTAATCTTAGACTTGAAAGTGGAAAAATATATGGATTTATAGGAAAAAACGGTTCTGGGAAAACCATGTTGTTTAGAGTTATAGCAGGTCTTATGCGTGCAGGTTCCGGTTCTTTAAGTATTAATGGAAATGAATATATATACAATAGCAAATATCCACTTACTATGGGAATTATTATTGAAAATGCAGGAATGTATAAAGAATTTACCGGCAGGGATAATTTGAAATTTTTGGCTTCAATTAGAAAGACAATTGGAGAACAGGAGATAGATGAGGCAATTACTAAGGTTGGATTGGATCCAAAGGATAAAAGGACGATTAAAAAGTACTCGTTAGGTATGAGACAACGAATAATATTTGCACAGGCAATAATGGAAAAACCTGATTTGTTGCTATTGGATGAACCAACAAATGCATTAGATAAAGATGGAGTAGAGCTTATCAGACAACTCATTTTAGAAGAAAAGAACAGAGGGGCAATTGTATGTTTGGCCAGCCATAATGAAGAGGACATAAGTACGTTGTGTGATGAAATATATAGGATGGAATTTGGAAAGATAAGAGGTATGTCAGAGTGAAGAAAAATATAATAGCTTTATTTGGGTTGCTTTTAATAAGCATAGTTCTGGCTATAATTGTCAGAAATACTATGTTTAAGAAAGATTCTATCAGTAATTATATGACTCTGGATGAAGTGCAAAGTAAAAATCTGACAGTTGCCAATTATAATTATAAAGAGGAGTTTGAAGAAGAGTATTTAGATGATTTTGCTGAAGAAGTGTATAATAATGCATTGGAATGTGAAAATGCATTTATAGTAAGCCCGACGGGAAATTTATACGTCAATAATGAGGTTATAATGCAGGAAGCCATAGTTGAACAGATTATTAAAGGGCAATGCAAATATGAAAAAATTTGGATATGCTCAGAGGGCTCATCAATTGAAAGAAGTAGTGATGATGCATATACTTATAAGGGAATTACATATTCTCTTATGCAGTTGGAAAATAAATATTTGGTATTTTGTGATCCGTCTGAGATAAACGATTACTCAGATAAAAAAATATATTATATAAATGATTCCCTATGGTTTTCATATTACAACATAACGAAAGACAGTGACAAGGTCATGGATGGCAGGAAATATGATGAGAATATTGAATTTTATACAGATTCAGAGCCCGCACTTAAGTGCTTTAATGAGATGAAGCATAAAATTTTTAAAGGGTTGCATATTGAATAATAAAAAAGAGTCGAGAAATCGGCTCTTTTTTTGTAAAACGGAGTATTTGAAAGCGTTATTCATGTATCAGAAAGCCAATGGATTTTTTTGTTAAACAATTTTTATTTTTAGTTAAATAAATCTCCAGAATAAAATTATATTTACCTGCTCAAAATAAGCTGTAAAACAGCAATATAATTCTGCTGCTTTGGAACATATTCAGGAGGTAAATCATGGAGAATAAAAACTCATTTAAAGAGATTTTAAAGAAAAACAAAAAGGCTTATGGCTCAATATTTGTATGCCTTTTTGTGGCTTATGCATTGTTGATTGCAGGCATAACTAATACCGGCACTAAGGTTGATGACAATCAGCTTGATTATGCAGCTGAGGAGGAAGCAGAAGCTTCAGATAATTCATCAAAGGAAAACGAACCGACAGTTACGCAGAAGCCGGCAGCTTCTGAAAAGGCTGAGGAAAAAACTGAGGCTAATGCCTCTGATGAGGATTTGCCAGAAACAGAAGTGGCAGAAGCCGGTAGCAGTGATGTTTTGGTTACTGACAATGAGCTTGAAGGAGGAGGCTTATCAGAAGAAATTTCAGATGCTGCCACAGAGAATGAATCATCAAAAGTAAATACTGTAGCCTTTGATGAAGAAAAGGGAATTATAATGCCGATTGAAGGCGAAATACTGATTGATTACAGCATGGATCATGGAGTCTACTATGAAACCCTGGAACAGTTCATGACCAGCGACGGAATCCTTATCGATGCCGGCAAGGGTGACATAGCTGTGGCATGCTGCGATGCTGTAGTAACTGCGATTTATAGTGACACAAGACGAGGTCAGTGTGTTGAGCTTACAGCAGGGGACTATACCTTTACCTATGGTCAGCTGGCTTCAGTATCAGTGAGTCTGGGTAGTACAGTTAAGGAAGGAAGTGCTGTTGGCATGGTGGGAGACCCTACAAAATATTTCAGCAAAGAGGGTACTCATCTTTATTTTAGGACTGAATTAGGAGAGAATGCAATAGATCCGACTGAGCTTTTAGCTTCATCAGAAGGTGAAGACAATTAATCTAACTTTATCCGAAGAGGTATTAAGGCTATGAGTAAGTAGCGAAGCAAACCGGGAATATTCTCTTTGATTTGGCAGACTGTCTTGCAAGAAATTATGACAAATAATGCGGCATTTTAAGCCTTATAAATACAAAATTAAATTTTTACCACATTTAAATATTGTAGAAGATTTTTGCTTGTGCTATTCTTAATCTAACATTAGATGATCTTTAAGGCAACTTTGGTCTGATTATATTTTAGTATGCTTTAAAGGCAATCAAGATTAATTCGCAAACAGATTTATTGTAATTCGTTTTTACTGTTTGCTCATTAACGTTAGGAGGATAGTTATATGCTTAGAGTTGGTATGCTTACAAGTGGTGGTGACGCCCAGGGCTTAAATGCAGCAATGCGAGGTGTTGCCAAGACACTTTATAACAAATTAGGAGATCAGGTTGAAATCTATGGAATTTTAGAGGGCTACAGAGGTCTTATCATGAGCAAGTATAAATTGCTTACGCCAAGGGACTTTTCAGGTATTCTGACAGAGGGTGGCACAATGCTTAAGACCTCAAGAACTCCATTTAAGGAGCTGGCTAAGGATGATGAAGATGCCAAGGCAAAAATAAGCTCCATGATTGCAACCTATAATAAGCTTCAGCTTGACTGTTTAGTTGTTCTTGGTGGCAATGGCTCACATAAAACAGCTAATTTACTTTCTCAAAAAGGCTTGAATGTCATTACACTTCCAAAGACAATTGATAATGATCTTGCAGAGACAGACATGACCTTTGGCTTTTGGTCTGCTGTTAATGTCGCAACTAATACCATTGATGCAATTCACACAACAGCAGCCTCACACAACAGGGTTTTCATTATTGAAATCATGGGACATAAGGTTGGCTGGATTACTCTGTATTCAGCAATGGCAGGTGGTGCAGATATCGCACTTTTGCCGGAAATCAATTATGACATCAAGTCTGTAAATAAGGCTATTCTTGATCGTGAAAAGGAAGGCAAAAACTTCACAATTATTGCAATTGCAGAAGGCGCGCTTTCAAAGGAAGAGGCAAAGCTTCCAAAGAAGGATATCAAGAAGCTTATGCTTGACAAATCAGCCTCTGTAAGATTAAAGGAATCTCTTACAGGACTAGGCGATTATGAAATCAGAACAGTAATCCCCGGACATATGCAAAGAGGCGGTATTCCAACTGCCTATGACAGAGTTTTATCATCAAGAGTAGGTGCCTTTGGCGCTGAGCTTATCATGAATAAAGAGTATGGCTACATGGTTGGTATCAAGGATGGAAAGACTGTTAAAATTCCTCTCGAGGATGTAGCCGGAAAGCTAAAGACAATTCCGGATGATTGTGAGGTTATCGAACAGGCTAAGCTGCTTGGCATATGCTTTGGAGATTAGTCAGAATATAAGCGGAGCAGGATATTATGAAAGATAGTAAGACTTATTATTACAATAGAGAGCTGTCATGGCTTAGCTTTAATGAAAGGGTTTTAAATGAGGCAACTTATCCTAAAAATCCCTTATGCGAAAAGCTCGGCTTTCTGGCAATTTACCAAAGTAATCTGGACGAATTTTTCAGCGTACGGGTAGGCTCGCTTCATGACCAGAGTCTTGTAGATAAAAATGCCAGGGAAAACAAAACAAACATGACTGCAAAGGAACAAATTGATGCAGTTATGAATAAGACTGCTGAGCTTATAGAAAAAAAGAATGTGATTTATGCCTCTCTTTTATATGAATTAAAAGAGGAGGGTATTGAAATAGTCAATATGCGTGACCTGGGTGAAGCGGATTTAAGCTTCACCAGGGACTATTTTGACCATTCAATCATGCCGCTTCTCTCTCCTCAGGTAATCGCAAAGAAAAATCCCTTCCCATTTTTGAAGGATAAGGAAATTTATGCTGTTGTGGTACTTGAAGCAAAGAAGGGCCACAGACTCGGAATCGTTCCATGTAATTGTGAACGTACAAAGCGTCTGATTGCACTTCCCTCAGACAGTCACAAATTTGTGCTTTTAGAAGAAGTGATTCTTCACTATATACCGATTATCTTCGACCGTTACAAGGTAAACAGCAAATCCCTGATAAGAATAATTAGAAATGCTGATATCGATGCTGATGAACGCTTTAATGAAGATGACGATGATGATTTCAGACAGCTTATGGAAAAGCTGATAAAAGTAAGACGCAAGCTTTGTCCGATAAAGATGGAATATCAAAGACTGCTTGAGGATGATGTGACTGATGAAATTTGTCGTAAGATTAATCTCGACAAAGGACAGACCTTCCTTTCTCAAACGCCTCTTGATTTTTCCTTTTTCTCAGAAATCAAGGATATGCTGCGTGACAAAAAGGACCTTTTCTTCCCAAGGCGCGTTCCTAGTATCCCTCAGGAATTTGCCGGTGGCTCAGATATGATGAAGCTGATTGAGAAAAAGGACAGACTGCTTTTCTATCCTTACAATTCCATGAGGCCATTTCTTGATTTGCTAAAGCAGGCAGCAAATTCACCGATTGTAGATTCGATAAAAATAACTCTTTACCGGGTTGCAAGAAATTCACAGATAGTAGAAACCCTGATTGAGGCAGCTGAAAATGGTAAAGAGGTTGTTGTTTTGGTTGAGCTTCGTGCCCGGTTTGACGAAGAAAATAATATTGAATGGTCACGCCGACTAGAGGATGCAGGCTGTCGAATTATTTATGGCCTTGACCACTATAAGGTTCACTCAAAGCTGTGCCTTATCACCTATCATGACGGAGATAAGATTAAGTATATAACCCAGGTTGGAACCGGTAATTATAATGAAATAACGGCGCGACTCTATACTGATTATTGTCTAATGACTGCCAATGAAGGAATAGGCTTTGAAGCGTCCGGGATTTTTAGAAATCTGTGCATGGAGCAGGTTGTTGACAAGACTGAGCTTTTGCTTGTCGCACCTAAATGTCTCCAAAACAAGATTATCGATATGATAGACGAGCAGATTAAAATCCATGAAGAAACCGGCAACGGTTATATAGGCATTAAAATCAATTCTCTTACAGATAAAAAGATAATTGATAAGCTGATAGAAGCATCTGAAAAAGGTGTCAAAATTGACATGGTAATCAGAGGCATCTGTTGCCTAAAGGCCGGCATTAAGGGTGTAACTGACAATATTCATGTTTACAGCATAGTCGGCAGATATCTTGAACATTCAAGAATTTATATTTTCGGCAAAGGCTCTGCAATGAAGCTTTATATTGCTTCAGCAGATTTCATGACCAGAAATACAACTAAAAGAGTTGAGGTTGCAGTACCGGTTTTGGATGCATCAATCAGAAGAAGGATATATTCTCACTTCACAACCATGCTTCATGACAATATAAATGCCCGAAGATTAGGCGCTGACGGACAATATACACTTGTAAAGAAGAAGGCAAATAGCAAGGTTGTAAATGCACAGGGCTTCTAAAAATCCTGATTGCTTTCCTCTTACTTATCTGCTAAAATAGCTTCTAATAAGCGACTTTCAAAAAAGCTCTGCATATGCAGAGCTTTAACTGACGTTGATTTTAAGAGGACATTTTTATGCAGGATGGAAATATAATTATAACTGTCAGCGGCAGTGGAGAGCTTGCCGGTGACGAAAAAATCACTACACGAGCTAAAGGCAAGATATATACTAAAAATGGCTCACGCTATATTCTCTACGAGATATTTGAAGAAGATGCCAAGGACGTGCCAATTAAGCATACTCTAAAGCTTTACAATAACACAATGGAAATGACCAAGTCTAATCCTGCCGTACCGGACACAAAAAGCAAAATCATTTATCGACCGGGCACCAGGAGTGAGACCTCCTATGCAACTCCTTACGGAATTTTAAAGCTGACCTTCGATACACAGTATCTTTCGGTAAAAGAAACAGACAATAGGCTTGAGGTCTGCCTTCGATACAAAATCCTTATGAACGAGGATGTTCTATCGCGCAACCAGCTGGAGATTTTCATAGAACCCACAACACCTTGACAAACCATTAAAGCTATTAATATTAGCCGGGTAGTAGTGGTTGCCCCCATTTTCGAAAATGGCTTATAAATGTTGACATTTGATTATCGTGGGCGTATACTTTGTTTGGTTGCTATACAACCTAACAATTCAATAAATGCACCCCTAAGTTACACTGTCATTTTTAGATTTACCTTTAAGATTCATCCAATTAAGGTAGCGTAAAGTATCGGCTACATTAATTGAAAATTTATTTTAAAGGAGAAACTTTATGAAGAATAAAGTAATGCGTACTGTTGCTTTTACCATGTCATTTATGATGATGTTTAGCACAGTTGACTGGACGAACATTGTAACTAAGGCTTCTGCTGATGAGGCTGTTACTTCTGCTGACAGTGATGCCCGCAATGCAAATGTTCGTAACGGTAATGATGATTTCCTTTTAGAAGATGAATCATCCGATGTTACTGATTCTGACAATGATGCATCAGGAGATGCTGCCGGTACAGTATCAGATTCTACTGATACAGACGTGGCTATAGATTATTCAACCCTTTCTGAAGAAGAACTTCAAAGTCTTTTTGAATCCCAAAATCTGGAAAATTTAATAACTGAAAAAACAACTGATTCAACCACCTATGAGCTTGAAGACGGCTTAAAAATGACCGAATTTTATTCTGAAGATGTAAGATATGCTGATGAATCCGGCGAATTACAGGATTATGATACAACACTTTCCGATGCCTCAGAGCTTAATGATGAAACTGACTTTAATCTTTCCGATTACGCTTTGGGAAATGTAAATGGTGAGACAGGTTTATATCTGCCTGAAAATGTGGAAGAATCCCCAATAATACTTGAAAATGGTGAATTAAGCATCCTTATTTCCCCGGTAACCGAGAATAATTATGAAGAATTAATTGACAATGAAACCGTTAAAAACAGCATTGCAGCTGAATTTACGGAAAAAGCTGACACTGATACAGAAACCAACCTGGATGAAGCTGCTGATGTAGATTTAGCTGAAAACTTAACAGCTGAAAACTTAACAACTGAAAACTTAACTGCTGAAAACTTAACATCAGAAAGTTTAATAACCGGTTCTTCAGACAGCTTAACTTCAGAAGAATCCTGTGAAACTACAGCTGATAATTCAGCATTTTTAAATATATCATCAGAGGTCTCAACCGTTACCGACCTTTACGGTAATGAATCAGAAGCTATGACCTCTGCACTTTATACTGATGAAGAAAATAAATTAACTTATGAATATACGCCTCTTACAGACGGCTTAAAAGAAAATATAATCCTTAACCAAAGGCCGGATAATAATTCCTGGGCTTTTTCTTTATCCGCATCTTATGGACTTACACCGGAAATTCAGGAAAACGGCTCAATCGCATTTGTATCAGAAGACGGAAATGTACAGGGATATATCTGTGCACCTTACATGACTGATGCCGATGATAATTACAGTGAAGAACTTTACTATGAAATCGAAAAAATCTCCGAAAATGAAAATACATATCTGCTTACAGTAAACGTTTCCAAAGATTATCTGAATCAGGCAGCCTATCCCGTAACAATTGATCCGATGTATACCTGGAATACAACTTCAGGGATTGATGATGTCTATGTTTATGGCGGCAAATATGCAGACAGAAACTTTTATTCCAGCGGAGTCACCCTTATGTATGCAGGAAGATCAACCAGCGGAATAATCAGAACATACATGACCTTTAGCGGTCTTTCGGATAAGATTAAAGGGAAGTCAGTAGCTTCAGCAACACTGACTCTGACTGAAGCTTCTGGTACTACTTCAGGATTGGTGATTTATGGCTGTCGTACACTTGAATCTTACACAAAAAGCAGCGTCACATTCAATACGAGGGCTGATTATCTCAGTACACCAGCCGGCACCGTAACTACAAAGGGAACTACAGGTACAAAATTGGGGCTGGCCCTCACTAGCTATGCAAGATCAGTCGCAAAAGGTGCAGCTGATTATGGAATCATGCTTCGCGCAGAGAATGAGTCAACAGCAGGAGAAAGGGCAGTTTTTTATGGAACAAGGGCAGCCTCAAACACACCAAAACTGGCAGTTATATACACGGATAAGCCTACCCAGGCAGAGACACTGACACTTGAAAAGAGATTTCTTAAGAAAGGAGAAAATCTAAGTGCATCCTGGACCGGAATTTCGGCAACGGTTCTCACATCCGTTCAGTATAAGATAACCAAATATGATTTTACGGCTAATACTCCAGGAGATACGATTATTGATTATACATATCTTTGTAGCGGTCAGGCAAATGGAAGCGCAACGATAGACATAAGCACTCTATCGGAGGGAGATTATGCACTTTATGTAAGGGGTGGCGATCCCTTCGGTAATTACGGACCGGGTAAGGGAATAACTTTTGTTGTTGACAAAACAGCGCCAAAGCTTAACTCGATAAGTGTGACATCCGGAAGTTTTGGAACATCAGCCTCTTATGTTAAAACGACTCCTGCAATTAAGTGGGCTGCATCAGACGCACATATTAAAAGCATTACCATAACCATATCAGGCATTGCGTATCAGATAGGAAGCACTTCCTCAGGAACTTATCAGATACCCGTATCAAAGCTTTCTGGTGACGGAGTCTATACGATTAAATTTCAGGCAGAGGATAAGGCCGGAAATGTAAGCTCTTACATAACCAAAACCCTTTATTATGATGCAGCTGCACCAACTCTTTCAGCCACACTTTCAGCAACGAGTGGCAGCAGTGATACTCCTACGGTCACATGGAAGGCATCCGATACAACACTTAAACAGATTTATGTAAAGGTAAATAACGGAAGCTTCACCGCATGTGGAACTGCATCCACAGGCAGCGTAAAAATCTCATCAGGCCAGATGAACGAAGGCACCAATACCATTTACATAAAGGCAACTGATAAGGCAGGCAATACCAAAACCATATCAAAGACCTACACCTACAGTACCACAAAGCCGATTATAATTAAAGCCGGATATGAAAAAAGCACACATTGTGTAAAATACTACGTAAAGGATGGAACAACAGGAACAGGACTTCAATCACCTGCTGTTTATAAATATGTAAAGGCAGGAGAAGACGGACCGGCATCAGTAAGTGAGCTTGTTAATAATACCACACTTACACAGGCAGACGGAACCTATACTGATGAAGACGGCAATACCTACACAGAGTATAAGAGTAACATCGCCTCCCTAAACGGAGTGCCGGATGGAATATATGATTTCTATTTTGCAGTAAAAACCAAAGAAGGCAATTATTCAGAAATACAAAAGGTAAGGATTTACAGATTTAATAATGCCACGTATACCGGAGAATTAAGCCTAAGCATTTATGCAAAGGATGATGAAGGAAGCGTAGCTGCTGAAATAAGTGATGTGGAAAATCTGGAATCAGTCATACTTTACAGAATGACTGATGATGAAGGCTTTACTGAAATAAAAGAGAGCAAAGCCTCCGAAATACTCAGTACGGATGAAGACGGAAACGTAACTGCAATAATAACTGATACCCCCGAACTTCTTGATACACTGATAAGCTACAGGGTACTGGCTAATTATAGTGACGGAACAAAGGTGTTAAGTGACATAGTTACCGCAGAAATGTATGAAGAGGAGGTAGAGGAAGAATCTGCGGATGCGGAAGAAACTAAAGACAGCACAACAAATGTAGCTTCTGATACCGCAGAATATAAAAATTTATCTGATGGAACATCCAATAATGAAGAAGCGGAAAACATATATGATACTGATAATACCGAAGATTCTGCCGAACTCTCTGATGTTGATACAATTACCGTAATAAGCCTCAGCCTGTCATCTTTAGATACGGATGAGGAC
>CAZVBH010000003.1:38625-52333 GCA_964625275.1 uncultured Lachnoclostridium sp. | reverse complement strand
TGAGTATGGAATCGCATTTTATAAGAAAAAATGTAAAGTTATTAAAAATTAATCTAATGTAATGATAAATTAGTAATCAGCTTATATGTTTGCTCATTACTTTAAAGTTATTTCAGATAAAGTGAAAAAACCGGCTATAGTCGGTTTTTTTATTTCCTAATATATTAGAATTTACATGCTATAAGAAAAGAACCTGCTGAAAATCAGCCGAAGGTTCTTTTTGTGCAATATAACTAAAAAATCTATGTAAATCATGTGATGTATTAACATAGAATAAACTTCAAACGTGTGATATTATAAATCGTATATAAGACAAACGGTTGCGCTATGCGCTTAATATTTGCACATAGTCTAATTGGGGTTAATAAATTAAGCTTACCAGTAGTCATATACAACTTAAGCTTATATTATTATTTACTGATGAGCCACGAAGTGGCTTTAAGGTTATGAGCAAGTAGCGAAGCAGACCTGGAATATCTGCTTTGATAATAACCGATTGTCCTAAATTTATACCTGTAAAGATATAAAAATATCACAGAAAGTTGGAGAAGCTATGAAATTAAGGGGTTTACGTAGGATTGCTGCACTCACTGCAGTATTACTTACAGCTGCTACTCAGATTAATACCGGAGCAGCATTAATTCTTTCAGAAAAAACAGATACTAATTTGAACCAATCAGACAGTGAAGCTGCGATTACTTCAAGTGCATTAAGTGGCGATTTGAAAAGCAATGACACTGAAGCCGAAGCTTCGGCAGTTGATGCAGGAATTTATGTTGAACAAAACACAGAGGTCGATGATGATTTCATGATGGGCATGGATATTTCTTCTTACCTGTCAGAGTTAAATAGTGGAGTCATCTACTATGATGATGATGGCAATGAAATTAAAGAAACAGCTTTTTTTGAATATCTGGCTGACTGTGGTCTTAACTGGGTAAGAATCAGGGTCTGGAATGATCCTTTTGATTCAAATGGCAATGGCTACGGTGGTGGCAACAATGACATTGAAGCAGCGGTAACAATGGGACAATGGGCTACTGAAGCAGGTCTTCGAGTATTTATAGATTTCCACTATTCAGATTTTTGGGCTGATCCATCAAAGCAGACAGCACCAAAGGCATGGGAAGACTATACCTTGGAAGAAAAAGCCGATGCAGTCTATAAATTTACAACTTCAAGTCTTGAAACACTTATTGATGCAGGCGTAGATGTCGGCATGGTCCAGATTGGAAATGAGACTACGGGCGGAATTTGCGGAGTTACAGTTGATGACTCAGCATCTGACACACAATCAAAATGGGCAGATGTCTGTACCATCTTCAAAGCCGGTTCAAAGGCAGTAAGAGAAGTTGATTCTGATATCCTGATAGCTCTCCATTTTACTGATCCTGAAACCAGTGGAAGATATATTGAAATAGCTTCCGCTCTTAATAAAAATGAAGTGGATTATGATGTATTTGCGTCATCTTATTATCCATATTGGCATGGAGATCTCAGCAATCTTACAAACCTCCTTAAACAAATAGCATCTCTGTATGGTAAAAAAGTAATAGTTGCAGAGACCTCCTATGCCTACACTTATGAAAATGGTGACGGACATGTAAATACAATATCAGCAGATTCATCAGGCATTGACCTAAATTACAGCGTATCTGTTCAAGGACAGGCTCAGGAAATCAGCGATGTAATCAAGGCTGTTACCAGCGTTGGTGAAGAAGGTATTGGCGTATTCTATTGGGAGGGTGCATGGATACCTGTAAATGCTTATACTGAAGATGATCCTGATGGAGAATCTATTTGGAAATTAAATTCGCAGGCTTGGGAAGCTTATGGCTCTGGCTGGGCATCATCCTATGCGGGAGAATATGATCCTGATGATGCAGGAATATGGTACGGCGGTTGCGCAGTTGATAACCAGGCCCTATTTGATTTCTATGGAAATCCACTTGAATCTCTTAAGACCTTTAAATATGTCAAGACCGGCACAACTGTAGATCCAGAGGCATTGGTATCAGCAGTTGATACCTCAGCAGAGGCAATCACAGGTGAAGAAATAGTTCTTCCTGAAACAGTTTCAGTTTATCAGGCGAATGGAAAGACCTCTACCTGTAATGTAACCTGGAATCAGGATGAAATTGATGCTGCAAAGGTGGCAGGTGCAGGCAGCTATAAAATAACAGGAACAGTTGAAGGTACTGATTTAACAGTTAATTGCTCTCTTGTAATAGATGGAATCAACCTTCTTACTAATGCAGGCTTTGAAGACGGCAATGGAGCTTGGACAATTGATGGAACAGCAGTTGCAATTAAAAGCGATGCCAGCAATGTGCGAAGTGGAAGAAGCTGTCTGAAATTTTATGATGATTCGGATTTCGAATTTACGGTAACTCAGACAATTACTCTTGAAGCCGGAACCTATGAGCTTAAGGCCTATGTAGAAGGTGGAGATTGTGGTGATGATGCAGTAATGCAGCTTTTTGTAAAGGGGGAAGGACTCGATGAGTCTGATTATGCTACACTTGCGGGCTGGCAGGTTTGGCAGCAGCCAAAGCTTACCTTTACACTTGAGGAAGAAACTGAGGTTTCAATAGGTGTATATGTAAAAGCTATAGCAGGTGGATGGGGTGCCTGGGATGATTTTCATTTATCCGCAGTGGGCACCACAGAATCTGAAGCTTCTGACACTTCAATTGACAGTGATGGAGAGAAGCTCTCGTCAGCTGACACTGCTAATAGTACAAATTCATCAGACACAACATCAGAAACAACAGGAATCGCTGATAATGCTATTTTGATTTTAATTATAGTACTTGCTGTTGGCGTAGTGATAGTAAGTATTGTATTTATTGCCACAGGTGGCTCTAAAAAAGAGTAGTCTTATTTAATAAAATATTAATTATTACAATAATGAATATGAGTGTATAATATAAATGCCGAACAAAATATACAACAATATTTAAATAAGGGGTGGAAAGTATAATTTATGGAAACGAGTGTAGTTGAAGGTACAGCTGTAGCAGCTGTAGCTGATAATGGTTCGGGCAGAGAATTGGAAAAGTCAAAGAAAATATATAAAATTGAGGACGTTGCAAGAGAACTGGGAATCAGTAAAACTACAGTTTCGAGGGCCTTATCAGGCAAAGGCAGAATTAGTAAGGAGACTACAGAAAGAGTTAAAAGCTTTATTGCTACTCATGACTACAAGCCAAATGTAATGGCAAGGGGACTTGCTCAAAAGAAAACCTACAACATTGGCCTAGTACTTCCTGTAGACTTTGGAGAAAGTGAGATTTCCTTCTTCAAGGAATGTATGACGGGTATATGTAAGGTTGCCGGTCATTATAGCTATGATATCGTGATTTCAATGGTCGAAGGTCAGATTGAAAGACTTCTGGAAAATCGTAAGGTTGACGGAATTATCCTAAGTCGTGCAATGGCAGATGCAGCTGCTCAAAAGGTACTAAAGGAACAAAAAATTCCTTTTGTCCTTATAGGAACAACAGATGAGCAGGGTGTTGTTAGTGTTGACAACAAAAATGAGGAAGCTTGTGAGGAGCTTACCAGTATTCTAATCATGAAAGGCTATAAAAAGATAGCACTTATTGGCGGCTCAAGCAGATATAATGTCTCTAAAAGCAGACTTCGCGGCTTTGAGACAGCCTTTAAAAATCTTGAAGGTGCCTCAGAAAGTCTTATTTACATGGACGCAGATAATTACAGCGCGGTCAGTACAGCGGTTGAAGCTGCACTTGAAGAAGAAGCAGATGTAATAATAGGCATGGATGACAATATTTGTGGAATGATTATGTCTTGTCTTAAGCTGAAGAATGTAAGTATTCCGGAAGATTTAAGGCTTGCAAGCTTTTATGATAGCATTCAGCTTGAAAGAGGAGTTCCACCTGTAACCTGTCTGAAGTTTAATACAAAGGAGCTTGGTGCAAAGGCTTGTAAAATGCTTCTTAGTATGCTTGGCGAACAGATTGAGGAAGAAGAGAGTGGTTTGGGTTATCAGGTAGTTCTGAGAGAATCAACTCACTAAATCTATTTTATAAAAATGCTTTTTGACTCGGCGCAGTGGTTGCGCACATACTTTGAAATTTTTAAATTAATAAAATTTATTTTAAAAAAATGCTTTTTGACTCGGCGCAATGGTTGCGCATATGCTTTAAAATTTTTAAAATAATAAAATTTGTGAAAGGTGCACAAAAACAGTGCACCTTTTTTGTTGCTATTGTGCAATTGACAGCAAAAAGACTTGGATTTATACTAAGCATATCAAACGCAAACGGTTGCTCAAGCAACTAGGCATGTTATGTAATGTATAGGAGGAATTATACAATGAGATTTAAGAAATTAATTGCAGCTGCTATGGCAGCAACAATGGTATTTTCATTAGCAGCTTGTGGTGATTCAAGCTCAAATAGTACTAGTGATGATACAGGCAGCAGCACAGCAACAGACAGCTCTTCATCAAGCAGCTCTTCATCAGACAGCAGCTCTTCAGATGACACATCTTCAAGCAGTGATGTTATTTCACTTACAATGTGGGGCGCTGAAGAGGATCAGGATCTTTTAGCAGAGCTCGTTGAAGATTTCAAGGCTGAGTATTCAGATGTAACCTTTGATATTCAGATTGGTGTTGAATCAGAGTCCACAGCTAAGGATACAGTTCTTACAGACGTTGAAGCAGCAGCAGATGTTTATGCATTCGCAAGCGATCAGCTTAATGATCTCGTAAATGCAGGTGCTCTTCAGAATCTTAGTGATTCAAATATTGACGCAGTTCTTCAGGCTTATGCAAATAAGACAATTGATGATGTAAAGTCAGCTAATAGTGAAGGCTCAGTAGAAGCAGCTTCAATCGATGGTAACCTCTATGCTTTCCCAATGGCAGGTGACAATGGTTTCTTCCTTTACTACGATTCATCTGTTCTCTCAGAAGAAGATGTAGCAAGCTGGGATTCATTACTTGAAGCAGCAGGTAATGCAGGACTTCAGGTTGGTTTTACACTTAACTCAGGCTGGTACAATGCTTCATTCTATTATGGTGCAGGATTTACAACAGGTCTTAACGCAGATGGAACAACATCAATCGACTGGAATGGAACTTCAGCTGATGGTTATACAGGTGTACAGGTTACAAAGGCAATCATTGATATCGCTAGCAACTCAGCATTCATGGCTGTAGCAGATGGCGACATGACAAACCAGATTGCTTCAGGCTCTCTTTGTGCAGCAGTAAGTGGTACATGGGATGCAGAAGCAGCAGAAGAAGCTTTTGGTGATGGATATGCAGCAACAAAGCTTCCTACATATACACTCGACGGAACTCAGATTCAGCAGGGCTCAGTAGCAGGCTTCAAGTTCGTAGGTGTTAATCCTTATTCAGAAAATGCAGGTTGGGCAGTTCTTCTTGCTGAGTTCATTACAAACGAACAGTCACAGACAAAGAGATTTGCACAGCGTCAGATTGGACCTACAAATACAACTGTAGCAGCTACAGATGATGTTTTAAATAATACAGCAGTTGGCGCATTATCAGCACAGAGTGCTTATGGTGTAGTTCAGACAGTAGGTGGAAAGTTCTGGGATCCAACAGCAACCTTTGGTGAGCTTATTGCTCAGGGTGAGCTTTCATCAGATGATGATGCAGCTATTCAGGCAGCACTTGATACAATGGTTGAAGGTGTTACCGCAGCAGATGAGTAAATCGCTTAAAGCTTAATTAATTAGTATTTTTGTAAGGCCTGTATGCCAAGGCATATGGGCCTTATTTTTAAAGCACTGAGTCGAAAGCTGGCGAGTAGAGTCAGTTCTTTAAAAGTAAGTAATATTACAAAAGTCAAAAAAATTTGTAGCATGTTTTGATTACAAATTTATCTTTGATTGGAGAATCATGGGAGGTGCTTATGGGTAGTCCACAAAAAATCAAAGAGGACAATGGGTTTATAAGCTTTTGGAAGGCTTTTTTGGGCTTTTTCAAAAATTTTGGTGTGGCAGTAGCAAAGGGTGATATATTCACCAAACTTTCACTTGTTTGGATGGGTGCTGGTTATGCTAGAAGAAAACAGTTTATTAGATGTATTCTTGTAACGGCACTTGAAGGCTTTGTTATCTGGTTTACACTAAAATTTGCAATGCTTTATGTACCGAAATTTAAAACACTTGGTACAGTACAGCAGGAGATGGTATTTAACATTAAGACCATGAAGAATGAGATGAATGATTATGATCATTCTTTCAAAATTCTCCTTTATTCACTTTTTAGTTTTGTTGTATGGTTTGCATTTTTAGTATTCTGGATGAGAAATGTAGTTACCTGCTATGAAACGGAAAAGCTTGCCAAAGCAGGAAAGCATGTCAATTCCTTTAAAGATGACATTCATGATCTTCTTGATAAAAAGTTTCATATCACATTGTTAACTCTTCCTGTAACAGGAATTGTTGTATTTACACTTATTCCAATTTTACTTCTTATCTTCGTTGCATTTACCAACTATGATCAGAAGCACATGCCACCAACCTATCTGTTCACCTGGACAGGCTTTAAAAATTTTATCACCTTGTTCGGTGGCGGCGGTTTAACATCAACCTTCAGCTATGCATTTATAAGAATTTTAGGCTGGACGCTGGTATGGGCATTCTTTTCAACAGTAACTACTTACGTTGGTGGAATTATTCTTGCAATGCTCATCAACAACAAAAAGACGGTTTTACCAAAGTTTTGGAGAACAGTATTCATGGTTACAATTGCTGTACCACAGTTTGTATCCTTACTTCTTGTAAAGCAGTTCTTTGCTGATAATGGTATTGTAAATACTATTTTTAAAGATATTGGAGTAACGCAGGTATTAAAAGACATTGGTATTCTTGCAAAGGAATATATTCCATTCCTTTCATCACCTGGTTGGGCACATGTAATGATTATTATAATCAACATTTGGATTGGTGTTCCTTATCAGATGCTTATTGCAACAGGTATTTTGATGAATCAGCCTACAGAGCAGATAGAAAGTGCACGAGTAGATGGTGCCAAGCCTGCTCAGGTTTTCAGAAAAATCACAATGCCTTACATATTATTTATCACCGCACCTTCATTGGTAACGGACTTCGTAAAGAACATAAATAACTTCAACGTTATTTATCTCCTTACAGAAAACAACTATGTAACTACAAATCAGGCAATGGCTAACTCACAGGCCAAAGAAGTCGATTTGCTTGTAACCTGGCTCTTCAGACTGACTCAGGATTATTATAATTACAAGATGGCATCAGCCATAGGTATCATAGTATTTATCATCTGTTGCTTATTCACCTTAGTTGCTTTCAACAAGCTTATTAAGGGCGACAGAGAAGAGCAGTTCCGTTAGGATTTCCGTTTACGGATGTTTAATGATTGGAGGTAATCTGTATGATAGTATTTAATTATTTATTGCTGCTCTTTGGTTTATTCACCTCTATCTATGGTGGATACAGACATAGTCATGTCGGAGGAGCAAGTGGATATACATTTATATTTACTGGAATTTTTCTTATAATTCTTGCAGCTTTAATTTTAGCTTATGAATATACTGTTAAAACCAATAGTCTTGCAGGAAAGTCATCTAAGAGTAATGTACTTCAGGGAGCATGTATTCTTGGTGGTGTAGTAGTCTATGTTATTTCTTCAATAGTTGCACTCTCATGTGTAAGAGGTGGAATTGATGTCAATGGTCATCTCGCTCTTGAAGGCTCAGAAAGTATAAGGTTTTACATAAGCTTTATTGTATCAGTGCTTGCTTTTATTGCATACTTTGTAGGACTTGTACTGACCTACAAAAGAGGAACGGCAAGTGTATTTCAGAAGGTTCTTCTAAAGGTAAGGCATAACTTCTTACTGTTTGTTCTTGGCTTTATTTGGATTGTTCCTATTGTATGGCTCCTTTGTACATCCTTTAGCGATTATGATGGTATGAATACAAGCACCTTCTTCCCTGCTAAGTGGAGCGTAAGACATTATTCACAGCTTTTATTGCATCCTGATACGGTAGCTCAGTTCCCAAGATGGTTTATGAATACCTTAATCATTGCAATATTTACTTGCATAATTTCAACAATGTTCGTTCTAATGGTAGCATACGCAACCTCAATCATGAGATTTCCAATGAGAAAGCCACTTATGAACATTGGCGTTATGCTTAACCTTTTCCCAGGTATGCTTTCAATGATTGCTGTATATTTCATACTGAAATCATTTAATCTTACAAATAGCCATATAGGTCTGATTCTCATTTACTCTGCATCATCCGGACTTGGTTATCTTATAGCAAAAGGCTTCTTTGATACAGTTCCCAGATCACTTATCGAAGCAGCAAGAATCGATGGCAGCTCAAATGCAGGAATTTTCTTTAAGCTGATTCTTCCTCTCAGCCGTCCGATTATAGTTTATACAGTAATTTCAAGCTTCTTAGTACCTTGGATGGATTTCGTATATGCTAAGATAATTCTCAATTCAGGAATTTCAAGCAAGTACACAGTAGCCATTGGTCTTTACAAGATGCTTGATAAATCACTTATCACAAAATACTTCACAGTATTTTGTTGTGGTGGCGTAATAGTTTCTATTCCAATTTCCATACTGTTTATAATTATGCAGAAGTTCTATGTAGAAGGTGTTACCGGTGGTGCAGTAAAGGGTTAATGCAAATGGCATTAATAGAAAGGGCAAACAAAAAATGGATAAGTTTATCGTAAATATCATTCATCGTCCGGAAATGGTTCCTGAGTACGCAGAAAAGGTAACAGGTCATGGACAGGCAGAGGACATTGGCCGCAAGGCACTGCTTACAGAAAGTCTTGATATTTTCAAGACGCAGCAGGAATGTGCTCACAAAAATGGATTAAAGACAACAATTGAAATGACCTATGCAAGTCTTTTCAATGACGAAGCAGTAGAGCTTGCAAAAGAGCATCATGAAAAGTATGGAGATGAAATCGGACTTACACTTCTCGGACTCCCATGTGAACAGTTCAGAGAAAAGTATAAGACAAAGGATTTTTGTATCTGGATGTTCTCTATGGAGGACAAGATTGCAATCGTAGAGGATGTATTTGAAAAATTCTATGAGCGCTTTGGTTTCTATCCAGAGTCAACAGGCTCCTACTACATGGATGCTGAGCTTATTAATATGATTAAGGAAAAATATCCTTCTGTTAAATGTGCAGTTGCAACCTGTTGGGAAGAAGGACCAAAGGCTTATCATACATGTAATAATTCCTGGTATACATTTATGGATGGTGGCCCATGGGCACCTTGGATTCCATCAAAGGTAAATACACATGCACCTGCAGCGAATGAGGCTGAAGACAGTGGAATTGTAGCAATTCCTCATCTTAGTCGTGACTTGATTGCATGCTATGATGGAAATGGTTCAAACTTCGGTACTCATCCTCAGAATGTACTTCGTGGAATGATTTACCAGGATGGCAAGTATCCATATCTTTACAATCTCATTGACCAGTATCGTTATCAGGCCAAGTTCAACAATGGCTATGCTTACAACATGATGTTTGTAGGTCCGGGCTGGATGAATAAGATGGGACGTTGGGAAGCACCTTATGAACTCTTAAAGCAGTCCTATGAGGATGGCTGTGCTTATTATGGCAAGCTTAAGAAAGAGGGCAAGCTCGTTGATATGACAATGGCTGAGTTCGCAGATTATTATAGAGAAAAGAAGACCTATACAGAGCCGGAATGTGCACTTTGGAGAGACATTCTCTACGGTAGCGACAAACAGGTATTCTGGTATTGTGACCCATATATGAGAGCATGTGTGAACATGGATCAGGGTGGCGCAATAGTAGACCTTCGTCCTTATGCAGCTAAGCTAGAGTGGCCGGTAGGAATTGGCACAGACCATATTCAGGATGCAAGCTATCCATTCCTTATTCAGGAAAAATATAGAGCAGGCTATTTCACACACTATGCAGGTGAAGGTACTGTAAGAAGTGCAAAGGTTTGCTACAATGGAGAAGAAGTTGACCTTTGTCTCTGCAGAACAAAGGCTCATTTCTCACAGGATGGAGGAAACAGAACTCTTACTCTTGATCCTGTTGATATTGAATTCAGTGATCTTACTGTTAAGCTTCAGTCAGTAATTACATTTGTTGAGGGCACCGGACAAATTAAGATAGAACGTAAGGCTCTTGAAATGAGCAGACCGGATGCAGATGTAACAATTAATGAATATATGGTTGGCTGCTATGGCACAACAGAATATACAGAGGATATGTCAAGTCTTACACTTACTGCTGAAAAGGAAAGTGAGTTAAATGCTTTAAGCTATAGCTATAAGTGTAGAGATTTAACAATACCGGGAGCTGACAGAGTAACCTGCACACTTCCACCAATCAAGACAAAGGTAACCATGACCTGTACAGGAGCTTCAAAAGCAGGTTATTATAAAGAAGGTTACGCATTCAGTCCTATGTTTACATTGGGCTACACAGGTAAGTTAGCTGATAAGGAGGTATTTACGACATGGCTCAATCTGGAAAGGGCAGATTAAATTACAGATGTCCATCCTGCTTTATGAGGGATTTGGACCTGGATATGTTCTATGATAAGGATAAAAAAGAATATTATTGTATTAGATGTCAGTACACCGGAACTGAAGAAGATGTGCTTGCAAAGAACCAAATGGCACGATTCAGATATCGTGATATGATGAAAAGATTTGATGAGGACTCATTTGAGGACTTTACCAAATAAATAACACCTGATGAACATGATACGAGTGCAATTATTTATGTTGTCAGAATAATCCTTACCAGGATGAAAATATTGACTAAGAGGGCATCGGAAACGAGGCCCTTTTAGCTTTTAACCTTAGCCACGAAGTGGCCTTAAGGTTATGAGCAAGTAGCGAAGCGGACCTTGAATATCCGCTTTGATTTAAGAAATGAACGGGGGAACACATGAACGAGTGGATTACAGGAATGGATATTTCAACTCTTTTAGAGGTTGAAGGTCTTGGCGGAAAATTTTATGATGAAGATAAAGAACAGGATTGTCTTGATATATTAAAAAAATATGGTACAAATATGATAAGGCTCAGACTTTGGAATGATCCATATGATGAATTTGGCAATAATTATAGTGCGGGAATCTGCGATATTGATACAGTGCTTGCAATTGCAAAAAGAGCAAAGGCAAAGGGAATAGGCTGGCTTTTGGACTTCCATTACAGCGACTGTTGGGCAGATCCTGGCAAACAGATTATTCCAAAGGCGTGGCAGGGCATGAATGTAGATGAGCTTGAAAGGGCTGTATATGATTATACCACACAGGTCCTTGAAATCTGTGAAAAAGAAGATATCAGACCTCAGATGATAGCTGTAGGTAATGAACTTTCAAATGGATTACTGTGGCCATATGGTAAAGTGCCGGAATATAAAAATATTGCCAGCTTCGTAAGTGCAGGCATAAAAGCCTGCAGAAAATTTGACGAATCCATACCTGTTATGGTACATTTAGATAATGGTGGTAATAATGAGCTTTACAGAAGGTGGTTTGATAATTACTTTGAAAATGGTGGAGAGGACTTTGAATATATAGGCCTTTCCTATTATCCATTTTGGCATGGCTCACTGAAGATGCTTGCCGATAATATGGCTGATATTTCAAAGCGTTACAATAAAAAGCTGATTATTGCTGAGGTATCCATGGGCTTTACCCTGGATGACTACAAAACTTATGAAGGTCTTGAAGATGCCAAAAGAAAAGGGATGGCCACAAAGCCGGAGCTGGCAGCTCTTGTCCCATATCCAATGACAAAAAAAGGTCAGAGTGATTTTATGCGTGCAGTTATGGATGTAATAAAAAATGTTCCAAATGGCCTTGGCTGTGGCTTCTTCTACTGGGAGCCTGCCTGGATTCCGGTAAAAGGAAGTGGATGGGCTACACCTGCCAGTGTGGAATATATGCATGAAAAAGGACCTTATGGCAATGAATGGGCGAATCAGGCACTTTTTGATTATGATGGAAATGCTTTGCCTGCACTTTCAGTAATTGCAGAATATGCAGATAAATAGAAATTTATCAATTTTTCAGCTGCTTGAAAGAAATAATAGTAACAGGAGTACCAACAAGATGAGTAATAAAGTAACAAATCCTGGCAGAAGACGTATCGAATGGAGAATTCCGGCCTGCTCCGTGTGGGGCATGAAAATATTTGCATGTATTACGATGCTTATACAGACGGTCGGTATTGTAATAGTAGAAAAGGGAATAATGAAGAGCGACAGCTATGTCGATGCAGTGGCACTTAGTGAGGCAATGGATGCTGACTCGGGACTCATGAAGCTGGGACTTGTGGGTGGTGTTATGGAAATTATTGGAGGACTGGCTATTCCAATTTTTATATTCCTACTTGTTGAAGGCTTTAAGAATACCTCAAGCTTTAAAAGATATGCAATAGCACTTTTTATTACAGCACTTGTTGCTGAAATACCATATGACTATGCCGAGTATGGTAAGCTGTTTTATCTTGACAAACAAAATCCACTTTGGGGAATGCTTGTCGCACTTATAATGCTTTACTTTATAAAAATGTTAAGCAAGGCAGAGAAAATGACTAGAATTGTTGCTACAGCCTGGGTAATCATTTGCGCAGTTGTCTGGGTCTATTTCATGAATATAGATGGAGCTTTAGTGACCATTTTGCTTACGGCAGTGTTTTATCTGCTTGACAATAAAATTGGATGGAAGATATTCCTTGGAACAATCGTACTTTTATTAAATGCTCTAGGCAGCTTTGTATATGTAACAGGAATTTTTTCATTTTATCCGATTGTCTGTTACAATGAAAAGAGAAATTTAAAATGCAGTAAATATGTATTTTATACTATTTATCCATTGCAGTATTTAATTCTTGGCATAATAGCAAGAGTAATTTTATAATCTTTAAGGCTTTAATAAGCCGGCATTACTGCTTGTCACATTATATCGCTTAAGAAATGGGGACTTCTTAGACAAGGTTAATAAATATAAGAGTTGTTAAATGTAACTGTCTGACGTAAAAATTTGCGTCAGACAGTTATTTTTTTGTGCTTTTACTTATTATTTATCTAATTTGGTGTAGACTTTTATGAGTATAGTGTGATAAAATATCTAAAAATAAGACTATATGTCACAAAAGAGGGGGATATGACTATGAGCCTGTTAGAAGAGCTTGATAAGCTGGGTGTAGATACCGAGCTTTCATGCAAAAGATTCATGAACAATGTACAGCTTTATGAGCGGATGCTTCGAAAGTTTAACTCTACGGCACAGGGACTAGAGGTATTGCCGTGTTTCGAACAGCAAGATTATAAAACCGCCCTTGAACGTGCGCACACAATGAAAGGTATCACCGGTAATTTATCATTGACGCCGTTGTACAAAGCCTATTCCGACATAGTTTACTATTTGCGGGATGACGACCATGAAAAAGCAGAGAGGATTCTTAGGGATATGTTACCAATCCAAGAGAGAATCATTAAGTGTATTGAAGACAGTAATTAGGTCTTTGATTTAAGCATTACAAAGTAACTCAGTAACTCAAATTAGTTTTTAGTATCAAAAGCAGTATCAGTATTAATAGTAAAATTTTAAAAAATAAGCACCAAAATATTACAATGCAGATGATAACATCTGAAAAAATATTAAAATCAGATTTAATAATTA
>CAZVBH010000003.1:0-38525 GCA_964625275.1 uncultured Lachnoclostridium sp. | reverse complement strand
TCTGAAGAGAATATTAAAATCAGATTTAATAATTATCTGAAGAGAATATTAAAATCAGATTTAATAATTATCTGAAGAGAATATTAAAATTAGATATAACGATTATCTGTAAAAATTATAATACAGATGAAAATCATCTGCAGTATTTAGCAAGGTGAGAACCACCAAAAGAAAAAAGAGGAGTAAAAATTATTTTTTAGGGAGATACAAAAATGGATAAGAAGATTCTTATTGTTGATGACATGGAGGTTGACAGAGCAATTCTGGCAGAGGGATTTAAAGACAGCTATGACATTCTCGAGGCCGGCAATGGAGTTGAGGCTCTGGAAATCTTAGCCAAAAATCAAAATATAGTGGCAGTGCTGCTTGACCTGATTATGCCGGAGATGGATGGCATAAATACTCTAAAAGCAATGAATGAACAGGGAATCACAAAAACAATTCCTGTTTTTGTTACAACCTCGGCTGACAATGATGATGTGCTTCTTGACGCCTATAATCTTGGCGCACTTGATGTAATTCGTAAGCCATTTATGATGAAATTTATCAGATGCAGAATTAATAGTATTGTTGAACTCTACATGATAAGAAATGACATGCAGAAGGTCATAAATGAGCAGATGGAACGACTCAACAGACAAAATATGTCACTGATTGAGACCATGGCTGCCGTTATCGAGTTTAGAGATTGCGAGACAGGCGAGCATGTTAAACACATGAGTCAGCTCACCGGAATACTTATGTCAAAGCTAGGAGAGCTTTATCCTGAATACTATCTTCCGGATGATGAAATAGAAAAAGTCAAAATGGCATCCATTCTTCATGATATTGGCAAAATATCAATACCGGACAGCATTTTAAATAAGCCGGGAAGACTTGATAAGGATGAATTTGAAATCATGAAGACTCATACAGTTAAAGGCTGTGAAATTTTGGAAAGCATGCCTAAAGGAATGCTTGACGAGGATGTTTATGTCTATTGCTATGATATTTGCCGCCATCATCATGAAAGATATGATGGCCATGGCTATCCAGATGGACTAAAGGGTGATGAAATCTCAATTTGGGCTCAGGTAGTTGCAATTGCAGATGTCTATGATGCACTTACCTCACCACGTGTCTATAAACCGGCCTTTGACGAAGAAACTGCAGTCAGGATGATAACAAATGGAGAGTGTGGAACCTTTAACCCGAAGCTTATGGATGCCTTTGGCAAATCTCTTAGAACTATAAAGGCAAGTATAACCTACGGCCCGGCAAAAAAATAAGCCATAAAAGTAATTTAGAGGGTATGGAAAATGGGAGAGCAGATAAGAAGGCTGCGTAGCAAAAATTCGAGCAGCTGGAAAATAATAAGAAATACATTTTTAATTATTTTGCTGTTTATTATAGTAGATTTAATTGCCGGCTACATGATTGGTCAGCAAATTCGTAAAAATGACAGTGAAAAGAATTATCGTATTGCGGAAAATTATAAAATTTCAGAAGAAAATGAAATAGACACCTATGAAACGGTTCTGAGTCTTTTAATGGGATATGTAGAAAAGCAAGAGGAACAGCAGAAGGGAATTGCTGACATTGAGTCAGGTCTTTATAGCTATCTTGACAGAATAAAGACACTTTATTCTGCAGATTCAGTACGTTTCATATGTGTAGTTAATGGTCAGGTACTGTCTAATGATGCGGAAGTTACAGCTAAGCTTGAAGAAGGACTTTATGACTATACCCAAAGAGACTGGTATCAGGGTGCCCTTGATTCAGATGGTGAAATTTATATTACCAGTGCTCACAAGGACTTCTTTACTGACAAGCTGGTAATGACTATGTCTAAAAAATCATCACTATCAGACAGCGTATTCATGCTGGATGTATTCTTTGAAAATTATCACGAAGAACCTGTAAATGCAGCACCACCTGAAGGCTCTGCCTACTATCTGATGGACGACAAGGGTACAATTGTCTATTATGAGTCAGATATTTTCTCAAGTGAAGAAGAAATGCAGACCTTTATGAAAGACCTGCTTGATGAAAGTATTTCTGAATATGGCAATAATTATGAAATTATTCGTGAATATACAAGCATTGCAGGTAAGAAGCGTACTGCCTACATTTTACAAATGTCAAATGATTGGGAGGTAGTATTTACTGTTGCCCATGACAATAATTCGTCAGGACTAAGCATTTTATATATAGCAAATGGTATTATTTTCTTCCTCGGTGTAGCAATTATTGTAGTTATGTCAGTTCATGACTATCGCCACAGCAAACATCAGCAGCTTATTATTGAAGAAAATGAAATCCTTGATCGTAATACAGCCATTTACCAAAAGGTAATTGGAGGAACGGTTACGGCTTATCGTAAGGTACTTTTTGTAAACCTTGAGGATGAAATTTGTGAGCAGATTTATCCTGAGACCAATGAAACCTACAAATTCAGCTACTATGACAACATCATTTCAGAGCATTTTCATAATGAGAATGTAAATGTTGAAAATTGGGATAAGCTAAAGGAATTCTTTGATCTTAATCACATAAAAAAAGAGCTGATTAAAAATGAATATTCCGAAATCAGATGTGAATATTTTAACAAGGAGGGTGTGAAAGAGCTTTGTCTTGTCACTCTTACTGCCATAGATTACGAAGGAGATGAGCTTCTTACATTTTCCATTGGCGTCAGAAATATTGAAAAAATAATAGAAGAGGAGAATCAGAAAAATGAACTTCTCACACTTGCCGTAAGCCAGGCAGAATCTGCGAATCGTGCAAAAAGTGAGTTCCTTTCCAACATGTCTCATGATATTCGTACACCTATGAATGTCATCCTTGGCATGACAGCTATAGCAGCCATGCATATAGATGATAAAGAAAGAGTGATGGATGCTTTGACAAAGATTACAAATTCAGGTAAGCATCTCTTAGGTCTTATCAACAGCGTTCTTGACATGTCAAAGATTGAAAGTGGAAAAATAAATCTTAATGAGGATGAGTTTGAGCTGCCGGTCGTTATTGACAATCTGCTAAAGCTTTTCCAGGGACAGGCACAGGATAAAAATATAGATGTTAAGGTAAATATTGCAAAAATTGAGCATGAAAAGCTTATTGGTGATGAACAGCGTCTTCAGCAGATTTTTGTCAACATCATGGGCAATGCCATCAAGTTTACACCTGAAGGTGGAACAATCACAATAGATATAAAAGAAAAGCATTCAAATGTGCCGGACAAGACCTGCTTCCAGTTTGTCTTTACCGATACAGGTATCGGTATGAGCAAGGAATTTGTGGAAAGAGTTTTTGAACCATTTGCTCAGGCAGGCGACTCCAGAACCGACAATACAGAAGGAACGGGACTTGGTATGTCAATAGCTCAAAAGGTTGCTCAGCTCATGGGAGGCCACATAGCTGTAGAAAGTGAGCTCGGTGTCGGCTCTAAATTCACTGTAACTGTATTTATGCAGATAGATGATGTTGTTCAGGAGGATTTAGACAGACTGGTTGACCTTTCGGTAATGGTGGTTGATGATGAATTAACCGCATGTGAAAGTGCCGGTGACATACTCCGAAGTTTTGGTATGAAAGTAGAATATTCTCTTAGTGGTGATGAAGCAGTTAAGAGAGTTTATGCTAAGCATATGCTTGAAGACGACTTTGAGCTCGTCATTCTCGATTGGAAAATGCCGGGAATGGATGGCGTTGAAACCGCCAGGGAAATTAGGAAAATCGTTGGCGAAGAAATACCAATTATTATTCTTTCTGCTTACGATTGGACACCTATTGAAAGAGAAGCAATTGAAGCCGGAGTAAATGCTTTTATTGAAAAGCCTTTATTCAAATCACGTTTGATTCATGTAATTAAAAATGCAATGAAAATTCAAGAAAATGATGACACCAATGTGGTTGAGCCTATTGAAGAAATTACTTATTCCGGAAAGAAGCTTCTCTTGGTTGACGACCAGGAACTCAATAATGAGGTTTCTGCAGAGTTCGTTAAAATGCTTGGCTTCGAACCTGAAACAGTAAATGACGGACGTGAGGCACTTGAACTCGTGGTCGAAAAGCCGGCTGGTTATTATTCAATGATATTTATGGATGTCCATATGCCTGGAATGGACGGTTACGAAGCTACGCAGGCAATTCGTGCCGTACCTGGAAGACCGGATTTGGCAGAAATACCAATAATTGCCATGACGGCAGATGCATTTACAGATGATATCAAAAAAGCTCATCTAAAGGGCATGAATGACCATATAGCAAAACCTATTGAACTGGAAACCTTGCGTAAAGTGATAGAAAAATGGATATCTGCTTAAAGGGGTTTATTTTTGTGAAAGACTTGCAAATATTGAAGCTGTTTGCAAGTCTTTTCTATTAAAAATCCTTCAGACTAACCACCCCTAACAGTAGCTCTGTTATGCCATAAATTACTGTAAAGGCAGCGGCACAAATTCCAATACTTCCAGTCATGGAAAAGCTGCCCTGTAATAGTGTTAGGAAGATACCACCGGCGGGAATTAAAATCACTAAGGATAGTCCGGGTTTTAGGACACATTCAAATGCATTTAAGCTTATGAGCTCTTCTTTGTTGAGTGAATACAGGTCAATAAATGCCTGAACCACCTGCATAAAAAACATAGTGATGAAATATCCTGTCAAACCGAAAATGGTAACAGAAACAGCCAGCATCACAATCTGTAAAGAGCTGATTATACAGGAATTTCTAAAAGTAATCATGGGCTTACCTATTCCATTAATAATGCTTGGAATAGAAGCTGACATATACATCAGAGGACAGATAAAAGCAAGAATATATAGATAATTGCCTGCCTCGCTATTTTCAAAAAGCAGCTGACAAAGCTCACGTCCTAAAATTGTAAATATACCAAGACAGTAAAATCCAAGAACAAGAGAATATGTCAGTACCTTATTAGTAAGCCTTTTACAGGCAGCCTTGTCACCCTTGGCATTTGCTTCAGATATGGTTGGAAGCAAAAGAATAGAAATGGCACTGGTTATTGCAGAGGGAAATATAAGAAATGGAATTGTCATACCATTTAGAATACCAAGTGTGCTGACAGCTGATGAATGAGAATATCCATATCTCATAAGCAGCTTTGGAATAAGGATGGTTTCGTAGCTATGAAGAAGAGTAAGGACAAATCTGTTAATTGTAAGAGGTATATACATTTTAGAAAAAAGTCCATAGAGTCCCTTTAAGTCAAAAGAGGGTAGCTCCCCGCTGCCTTTTGATTTGTGCTGTTTAGATTCGTTTTCCTTTAGCAGACTTGAAATATTAAACAGACAGGATACAATTTCACCTGCAACAACTCCACCTACAGCGAGCTCGCATGAAACAGTTAAATCACTGGTGGTAAGATATGTCACACAGCATACAAGTCCTACTCGCGCAATTTGTTCTAAAAGCTGACTTGTTGCAGGAATACCCGATTTTTTTAAGCCGTAAAAATAACCATTGATGCAAGAGGTGATTGCACAGAAAGGAAAGCAATAGCTTAAAATTCTAATTCCGGAGGCTGCTTGAGGCTCACCAATTAAGCTATTTGCAATAAAGCCGGAATTATTGCTGACAATAACCATTAAAGCTACAGCCAGAAAAAGAGAGGTTGCCGTTGCAAGTCTGATAAGATGCTTCTGTCTGGCTTCAAAACCATTATATTCAGCAATTTGCTTAGAAACAGCAGTTTGAATACCGGATGCAAAAAGAGTATAGCAAATGCTGAAGACCGGAAATACCAGCTGATAAATTCCCATAAGCTCAGAGCCCATAGACTTAGCCAAAAATATTTTATAAAAAAAGCCAATTATCCTGGTGACAAGTCCGGCAAGTGTCAGAACAAAGGCTCCTTTGATAAACTTTCTTTTCATATAATGCAAGCTGAGACTATATTAATATATTCTATTAAAAGAGTGAAAAAAATATAACTGAACATTGCTTTTGGGATATAAATAAAGTATAATAAATGATAAAATTATGATAATAAAATGATAGGAGTGATTTTGATGTTACAGATAAGACCAGTTTCAGACTTACGAAATAAATTCCCTGATATTGAGAAAATTGTAAATGACGGAGAACCTGTGTATCTAACGAAAAATGGATATGGTGCAATGGTGGTGCTTAGCCTTGATATGTATTCCAAACTGACAGATGGAGTAGAAAGAGCCTTAGATGAAGCAGATACGCAGGCTGAAGAGGATGTTAGAAGAATGAGTCATGATGAAGTTTTTGGAAATATTAGGAGAAAAATAAATGCTCAATAAAAAATATAGATTACAATATTTACCATTATTTTATGAAGAGCTTGATTCAAAAATTACTTATATTGCTGAAAAATTACAAAATCCAAAAGCTGCAAATGATTTATTGGATAAGGTGGAAAATGCTATATTGGAGAGGCTACCGGTAGCAGAGTCGTTTGAGCCATATCATTCAGTTTGGGAACGTAAATATACTTATTATCGCATATATGTGGATAATTACATTATTTATTATGTGATAATAGATGATAATCCAAATGATTTAATTATGGAAGTTAGAAGATTCCTATATAATGGTCAGAATCAAAAAAAGAATGTATGATTTTTGGCCGATAGTGGCGCAGAGGATTGCAAATTAATAAATGATTTAGTTAATAGAAATGGAGCAAACTATGATTAATGCAGATTTTCATATTCACACAAAATTTTCTACTGATGGCAGGTCAACTCCTGAGGAAGTTATAAATGAAGCCATTAATAAAGGATTAAAAACCATTTGTATTACTGATCATATGGACATGGAATGGCCTTATGATTCAAGTGAATTTATTTTTGATACTAATAGTTATTTTAATAAGCTTTCAGAACTGAGAGAAATCTATAAGAACAAGCTTGATTTAAGAATTGGAATGGAGCTTGGTCTTAGAATGGAACCGGAGGTTTTTGAAAAGATTTATCCAAAAACAAAAGAATTGGGTAAGCTTCCGTTTGATTTTATAATAGGTTCAACTCATATTGTTGATAATAATGATCCCTATTTCGATGCTTTTTGGGAAGGCCATAGTGCTCATGAAAGAATTAATGACTTTTATGAGACAACTCTATTTAATGTAAAAAATTATCAGGATTTTGATGTATATGGTCATCTTGACTATATTTCAAGATATCTTCCTGAGGGCTGTCATTATGAGATGACAAGATTTTTACCGATTATTACTGAGATACTTAAGCTTTTAATTGAATCGGGTAAAGGAATTGAAGTAAATACCAAGGGACTCTATGGTGGCTCCGGAAATCTCAATCCTGAACTTACAATACTAAAATTTTATAAACAGCTTGGTGGAGAAATTATCACTGTTGGAAGTGATGCCCATGATGCTATTAAGCTTGGGGAACGATTCGAAGCTGCTGAAGCTGCGCTGCTAGCCGCAGGCTTTAAATACAGAACAATATTTAAAGACAGAAAACCTGAGTTTATCCCTTTGGACTAAATACTTAAGACAAGAGCTTGTTGGGCTGGCAAAATTGATTAAAAACAAGAGTTTGCTGGGGCTGGCAAAATTGATTGAAAACAAGAGTTTGCTGGGCCTGGCAGAATTGATTAAAAACAAGAGTTTGCTCACCTGGCCTCTGAAATAATTTTCTTCAGGCACTCCACAGCATAATCGATTTCTTCAATGGTATTTTCATGACTAATTGTAAAACGTACACTTGCCTGAGCAAGTTCGTCTGAAACACCAATTGCCCTCAGCACATGGGAGCTCCCATCCTGTAGTGTTTGGCAGGCAGAACCATTCGACGCACTTATCCCCATACCATCTAACATCATCGGGATTGAACATTCTGAAATATTTCTAAAGCTAAAGCTTACATTCCCAGGAAGTCTGGCATCATTACTTTCTAAGCTAAAGCTCACATTTCCAGGGAGTCTGATATCATTACTTCCTAAGCTAAAGCTTACATTTCCAGGAAGTCTGAAATCATTATTTCCCAAGCATGCTCTCTGGCTTTTTCTATTTAATTGAATATTCTCATCTGACAAAAGCAATTTATCTGAAAAAGCTCCATTAAGTATTGCTCCGGGGATTTCATTAAGTATCCGTTCAATCATTCTGTTTCGCAAAGCAGATACATATTCAATATTTACTTTCATATTGAGTCCTGCTAGTCTGGCAGCCTCACCAAGTCCCACTATTCCCGGAACATTTTCAGTGCCACTCCTAAGACCGCGTTCCTGTGCACCACCATCATTCATTCTTTCAATATTGGTGCCTTTTCTTACATATAATGCACCTACACCCTTTGGCCCATGAAGCTTGTGAGAACTAAGGCTTAATAAATCAATCGCACAATCATTAACATTAATCGGTATTTGTCCATAAGCCTGTACTGCATCGGTATGAAAAGGAATGCCAAAAGCCGAAGCAATTCGACCAATTTCTTTTATTGGCTCAATGGTGCCGATTTCATTATTGGCAAACATTACACTTATTAAGCCGGTATTTCTTCTGATTGAGTTTTCGATAAGTCTTGGATTAACAATACCCTTGGCATCAGTCCCAACATAAGATACTTTAAATCCAATTTTTTCTAAAGCCTTGCAGGAATTTATTACGGCATGATGTTCGATTTTTGTTGTAATAATATGATTTTTAAAATGTCTCCCTGCCATAGCAACACCCTTAATGGCCAGATTATCGGATTCAGAACCACCTGACGTAAAATAAATTTCATCATGGCTTGCACCGATTAGAGCAGCAACGCAGGCTCTTGCATTTTCAATAGCTTCCTTACACTTGAAACCATCAGCATATACACCTGACGGATTGGCATAATTTATTCCAAAGAAGGGTAGCATTTTTTCGATAACTACTGGGTCACAACAAGTAGTGGCAGCATTATCCAGATAAATATTTTCGCTCATAAGCTACCTGTAATAATATTTATATATTATATGAAAGCCTTGATAATTGGTTCGTTTTTATTTTTGAATTAGCTTTAGGCTTCATTCTCAAACAGCAGGTTTTGGAAAATTAAGCCTTGATAAATTTAAGTATTAAGTAATAATTACAATAAAAAATAACTCGCAAACAGTTATGCTGCCTGCGAGTTAAATTTTCATTCATTCACCAGTGTAAGCTTAGAAATATCTGTTCCTGCAATCATTGAATAATTGGTATAGTAAACAACAAATCCTGGCTTCCCTGCATTCGGCTTCTTGACATTTTTCCTCTGAAGATAATCAATGTCAACCTTTTGTGAATCCTTCAGGGAAGAATAGAAGGCCGCAAGACTTGCCGCATATTCAAAGACTGAATCGGGAACCTCTTTGCCCTCAGTCTTTAAAATTACATGTGAACCGGGAGCTTTCTTTGCATGAAACCACCAGTCATTTCCGTTAGCCACCTTGAAGGTAAGCTCATCATTTTGGTAATTGTTTTTACCAACATAAATATGAAAGCCCTCAGGAGTGAGATAATGAAGAGGAGCACTTTTTTTGCTCATTCGTTTATCCTTTTTGTCTTTTGAAAATCCGGACTTCTTTATGTAGCCAAAATCAGCCAGCTCACGTCTGATTTCAACCAAATCTGACTCCTGCAAGGCAATATCTAAAGAGTTCTGAATCGAAAGAAGATGATCAAGCTCCTCCTTAGATTGTGCAAGCTGCTCGGTAGCTGCTTCATTAGTTCTCTTAAGCTTTGCATATCTGTCAAAATATTTTTTCGCATTTGCCATTACAGGAATAGTGGCATCAAGAGGAATTGTAATCTCTTGATTGTCATAATAATTAAGACAGGTCATGCTTTTAGAACCCTCTTCAACCGAATATCCATAGGTAGTAATCAGTTCGCCATAGATTTTATATTTGTCACGCTTCATTGTGCTTTCAATTTGCTTTTGCTGAAGGTCATATTTATGTGAAACACGCTCAATTGCATTAGAAACCGTTTTGCGCAAAAGAGCAGACTTTGTACGTATTCTTGAAACCTTGTCTTTAAGAGCGTAGTACTCAGAAAGAACCTGTGAAATGCTTTCATACTTAACAGTAGTATATTCAGGACTGTCATAGAGCTTTAGCTCGAAGCAGGAAAACTCAATAGGAAGGTCATCCTTAAGAATGATTACCGGCGAAAACTCACCCTTATTAGCCTTGTCAAGAAGCATTTCACCTATTGCGTAAGCACCTTCAAGCTCATTATCTGTTACTGCTTCAATATTCGCATCCGGCGCAATTCCACTTCTAAAGCAAATTTCATTGGCAATCAATGGTGAAAATCCGGTATATGAGGAATATATTCCCTTAGAAATGCTGCCATTTTTACTTCTAATCGTACTCACAAAGGTATCCTTTGAAACAGCTCTTAAATCTACCTTATCTGTAGTTTTTGGAATGAAATAATCGCGTCCCGGTAAAACCTCTCTTACTGAGCTGACCATAAGAGAAATATGCTTGATAGAATCAACTATTTTCATGTTATCATCAGTAAAGATGATATTTGAATGTTTGCCCATGATTTCAATCATAAGCCACTTGATTTTTAAATCGCCCATCTCATCCAGATGTTCAATTTTAATCTGAATTACTCTCTCCATATCAGGCTGAATAACATCCAAAATTCGAGCCGAATTTAGATGCTTGCGTAAGAGCATGCAAAAGCCGGGTGCAGTCAGAGGTGCAGCCTTTGTTTCCTCCGTAAAATACATAAGTGGAAGAGAAGCACTTACTGAAATGTCCAGCTTGAAATTATTATAATTTTTTATTGTAAGAATTATTTCATCCTTCTCAGGCTGACTTATTTTTGTAATACGTCCGCCGATAAGCTTACTTTTCATATCGTAGACAAGGTTTGAAATAACAAAACCATCAAATGCCATAGGTATTCTCCGTTTCTGTAAACTACCAATTAAAGGTAGAAAATTTTACGTTTGAATTAATTACAGGTTAATTATCTGTTAATCATACCAAAGTATAGTAAAAAAAACAATCTATTTTACTTTACAATGAAAACATGAATTAGTATAATAAACTTGATTATGCTATATAGATAGGGAAAATAAAAAATCAAAAGCTACTTTTAGTAGTAAAAAATAAGAAGGAATTATTATGATTAGAAAATTAGAGCGTAAATTTGGAAAATATGCGATACGAGATTTAATGAAATATGTTACAATTCTGTATATTCTTGGTTTTTTTGTATACATTATAGGCCAGGCAAGAGGGGTAGATTTTTACTCTGCTTATCTTTCCTTTAATGTAGATGCAATACTTAGTGGCCAGATTTGGCGAATTGTCACTTGGCTGATACAGCCTCTTGACAGTAGCTTATTATTCATGGTAATTGCTGTCTATCTTTACTATATGATTGGTACTAACCTTGAAAGAGTATGGGGTAGCTTCAGATTCAACTTATTTTATATAAGTGGTGTTATTTTTAATATAATCGCAGCAGTATTAATTTACATTATATTTTATGTGATTTCCGGTGGGGCTCTTCATGCCAATTATCCGATAACACTGGAATATATAAATCTTTCAATGTTTTTTGCATTTGCTGCAATTTATTCTGATGTAGAGCTTTTGCTTTTCTTTGTACTGCCAATTAAGGTAAAATATATCGCATGGGCTTATGCAGCTATTGAAATCTTTGGTGTAGCTGAAACCTTCTTTGATGGCTATGTTTTACTTGGAAGCTGTCAGCTTATAGTTTTAGTGGTTTCCTTGTTGAATTTCATTATCTTCTGGCTGGATGCCAGAAAATATCGTGGCGGTGGACGTGCGAACAGACGCAGACAAAGAGAGTTTGCAAGAAGATATGAGGAAGGCGTTAATGCCAGCTATCAGGAATCAGTTAGAAGAAATCAGACCGGAAGAAAAGAGACAGTCATTACGCGCCATAAATGTGCAGTTTGTGGAAGGACTGAGCTGGATGGCGATGACCTGGAATTTAGATTCTGTTCAAAATGTGACGGCAATTATGAGTATTGTAATGAACATCTTTACACACATACTCATGTTGTCAGAGAATATACAAATAATCAGTAAAGGAAGAAATTTTAATGAGTGATAAGAAAATGCCTGCAATAGTTTCTGCAATGGCAGGCGATTATATGGAAATGGCAGCAATTAACTTTTCCATGGAATTTTACAATACCTATGAGGAATTTTGCGACTATAAGCTTGAATATATAGAAAATGGCAGAGAAATAATGGGTGCAGTTGTTCAGGCAGCCCTAAACATGCTCAGTGCCGAAAAAACTGATGAAGAAATTCTTGGAATCATAAAGCCTATTCGTGAAGAGCTTATCAAAAGGATGGAAACCTTAACTGCTTATACGGACTATTTTCAAATTCATGAATATCTTCTTAACAGAGTTGAACTTAAGTTTTATGATAACCTTCCTGAGGTGGATGATGATGCAGAGGCAAGAAGAATCCTTCAATTCATCTTTGAACCGGAAGACAACATGGAAGTAAATCTTAGAATAAAAGAAATGGTATCTCAGATGCCGGTCAGAATGACTACTACAAAGTTCTATGATTTGTTAAAGGACAGCTTTACGGTATATAAGGGTGCTGAGAAATCTTCACTTGATGGCTTTGTCTATATGATTCTTTCAGCAGCCGGAGTATATATGCCTGAAAATCAGGATTATTTCAAGGATATGGAGGAGCTTAAAAATAAGCTTCAAAAGGTACCTTACAAGGATTTAACTCACACAGAGTATGAAGAACTCGAGGAGTATCTTGCAAAAATAGGCGATTTACTTAGACTCAGAACAGAGTTTTGTCTGGCTGCTCAAAACCTGGTAAATAACCTTTATACATATTATCTTGTTAAGTCATTAAGTAAAGAGGAAAGTGAAATTATCCCAGCTGCAGAAAAGGTGATTTCTGTAGTTGCCCAAAATTTCAGATATGAATCCTTTGATCCGGGAAGCTTCAAGGATATCGACCTTGATATGGTTGATGAAGTGTTCTCTAAGCTTGAAGGAAAGCCGGAAAAGCTTTCTGAAAAAATAGCAGCTTCAGAGGGAAGACTTGAGGCAGTGGAGTCAGAAGTGAAGGCAATCGATGCCGCAGCCTATGAAAGACTTGAACAGGCATCTAAGCTCATGTCATCCTCTCACTTTGTTGATTTTGCGACGAATGATATCACAGAATGTACAAAAGAAGTAATTGAGCAGGAGTTTGCAGATGTCAAGAGCAAATTGGAAGAAAGCTTTTCTACCTGCGACAAACAGACCAGAAGAGCAATGATGGCTTCTGTACTTAAAGAGCTTCCTGTATTTTTCGTATCTCACAATGAGGTTATGAATTATGTAAGAGTTACACTACAGAACTGCTCTAATCTTGCAGAAAAGACAGCCTCAATTAGACTCTTTTGGAAGACCTATGAATAAAATAATTTGGAGAGAATAATGTATATTTTTCTTTTGATATTAAAAATCATTGGCATTATTATTCTTTCGATACTTGGTTTGCTTTTAGTTATACTGGCAATTGTCTTATTCTCACCGGTAAGATACAAAGCAAAGCTTGAAGCAGCTGATGAAATTTGCGCTGACGGACTTGTGACCTATCTTCATTTTATAAGAGCAAAGGTAACGCTTAGAGGTACTGATTTTAGGCTTAGGGTTACTCTCTTTAAAAAAGAATTGTTTTCGATTGGTGATGATGAAGATGAAGACAGTAAAGATGAGCCCATAGCTCCAGAAGCTTCTAATAGCAATAAGTTAAATTCTAAGAATGATGAAGCTCTAAAGAATGAAGAAAAGCCTTCAAAGAAAGAAAAGTCTGATGAGCCTGACGTGAAGGATAAAGCTGCCTATGCAGAAAAAAAAGTTGATTTATGGACTGATAATATTGATGAACTTTTAGATGGAGAAGAGGCAAAAACTGCTCTTAAAATTAGCTCGGCCAATTTGGATAAAAATACCGATGCTACTAAGAAGAACATCGATGAATCAGACAAAGCTGAAAAAGCCGCTGATACAAGTGAAGCCGGTGCTTTTGCTAAAGAAAAAACAAATAAATCAGCATCAGAAAATAAGTCTGATTATGAAGATAAGAATGAAGCCTCTAAATCTAAGAAAGGTCTCTGGGATAAAATCAGGGACTTAGCTGAAAAGCTTTATGGTAAACTCGAAGCACTTTATCATAAGCTGGAAGAGACTTGGAAGATTATCGAAGCCGGTGGCAAGGATGTTGAAACCTTTTTTAAGCGCAAGTCAACAAAGTTTACACTAGAGCTTTTAAAGACTACCTTGATGAAGCTTGGTAAGCATGTAAAACCTCAAAAGCTCTCCGGAGAGCTTACACTTGGAATGGAGGACCCGGCAATAACAGGCTACATATGTGCAGTGATGGGCATTTTTTATGACGATTACCTCGAAGCCTTTGAATTTACACCTGATTTTACGGGAAAAAGGCTTGAGGGTAATGCCAGGGCTAGTGGCAGACTGTTAATAGGATATATTATTTATCTTGCCTTAAATATGTATTTGAAAAAACAGGTAAGATATTGTATAAAGAATATAGGTATTTTAAAATCTTCAATGCTAGGAAGAATTGATGAAATAAAAAGCGCAGTTAATCTTTAAGTAAAACTGAACCACTAAGTGGCATTAAGGTTAGGAGCAAGTGGCGAAGTGGACCGGGAATAACTGCTTTGATAAAACTATTATGGAGGATGAATAAATGGCAGAAAGTAAATTTGGGGAAATGTTAAATGGACTTTTCAAAGGAATGGACGGATTTATAGATTCTAAAACCGTTGTAGGAGATGCAATTACACTTCCAAATGGAACCATATTAATTCCACTTGTAGATGTAACCTTTGGAGTTGGAGCAGGAGCCTTTAATAAAGAGGTTAAAAACAAGGCAGCTGGTGGACTCGGTGGCAAGATGTCTGCAAATTCCGTAATTATTATTCAGGGCGATGATATCAGACTCCTAAATATTAAAGAGCAGGATGCACTTACAAAATGTGTTGATCTTATTCCTGAGATAATTAAAAAGATTAAGAAAATCAAGAATGGAGACAATCTTGATGATATAGTGGACGAGGCAGCAAGAGAAGCAGTTGCTGCAACCTGTGAAAAAGCAGAGTAATAAGACACAAAATAAGAAAAATCAAAATTAAAGAAAAAAATGCTTGCATTTATGAAAATAATTTGATAAAATGTTGCTGTTTAGGTCTGAAGGACTAGTTTAAATTGTAAGGAGGTGCTTACTGATGGCAAAATGTGATATTTGTGACAAGGGTGCACTTTTCGGAAGACAGATTAGTATAACAAGAAGTCAGGTTTCCGGTAGAGCAAACAGAGAATGGAAATCTAATGTAAAGTCCGTTAAGGTAAAGGTTAACGGAGGCACAAAAAAGATGCATGTTTGTACTTCATGCCTTAGATCTGGCAAAGTAGAAAGAGCATAATTCTCAAGTGAATGTAAATTTGGGTGTCATACTTATGTATGACGCCCTTTTTTCGTTTTATGACATATTTGGTATGCAAAATGCTATGTCGCAGAAATTAATCCATGTCTGAGGGTTTTAAATACCTTATATTGTGACATGATTACTTTAACCTTATCTGCAAAAAAGATTCCAACCCAGGATAAAGCAAAGGACAATTATTAACAGTCCTAATAAAATATTCCTGATTAAAAGCATTAAAAGCATACCTACTGCTACCCAGAGAAGTACAAATCCTAAAATTTTTTTCATATATAAAATCATTAAACTTAATCAAAAGTTAAATCTACTTTACTAAATTAAGTATGAGGGTTATAATAGACTTAGAACTCTGTAAATATATATAAACTGTTTATAAGTTTAATCTAGGCAGTGCGGCTTTAGTTAAACAGATGAGCTACTAAGTGGCTTTAAGGTCAATGAGCGGCAATTAAGCTTTGTTTCAGCCTTTTAATTTTCCTTAGCCTGCCAAGATGAACTTTAATAGATAGATTGGAGGAAGTTTTATGGATGGTACTATTTTACGAAATGTGGGAGAGGTTTCAATTGATTCTAACGTAATTGCAAAGTATGCCGGCTCAGCAGCCGTAGAGTGCTTTGGAATTGTTGGTATGGCATCATTAAGTATGAAAGACGGACTTATTAAGCTTCTTAATAAAGATAATCTTACTCATGGTGTTAATCTTGAAATTAAAAATAATGAGCTTACTATTTCATTTCACGTGATTGTTTCATACGGAGTAAGTATCCAGGCCGTTTGTGAAAATCTCGTTCAGAATGTAAAGTATAAGGTGGAAGATTTCACCGGTCTTAAAGTAAATAAAATTAACATTTATGTCGAAGGCGTACGCATTATCGATTGATTTTAGGAGGATAAATAAGTGGAGACTGCTTCTATAGATTCAATACTCCTCAAGAAGCTATTTCTTGCAGGAGCGAAACGTATAGAATCCAAAAAAGAAATTATAAATGAGCTTAATGTATTTCCGGTTCCCGATGGTGACACAGGTACTAATATGACTTTAACCATAATGTCAGCAGCAAAGGAAGTAAGCAAGCTTGAAAATCCAACTATGGCTCAGCTCGCTAAGGCAATTTCAAGTGGTTCACTCAGAGGAGCAAGAGGAAATTCAGGCGTTATCTTATCTCAGCTTTTACGTGGTTTCTGCAAAGTAATTGCTGAATATGATGATATTGATACATTTGTGCTCACTGAAGCAGCTGATAAGGCTGTAGAGACAGCCTACAAAGCAGTTATGAAGCCTAAGGAAGGCACTATTCTCACAGTTGCAAGGGCCGGCTCAGAAAAGGCAATGGAAATTTGCGGAGAAATAACCGACCTGTTACCATTCTGTGAAGAAGTGATTTCAGCTATGCAGATTGCACTTGAAAATACTCCTGAGCTTTTACCTGTTCTTAAAGAAGCCGGAGTAGTAGATTCCGGTGGACAGGGCTTAGTAGAAGTTCTGCTTGGAATTAAAGATGGCTTCTTAGGCAAAGAAGATGCAATTGATTTCTCAGAGGCTGCTACCGTAGCTAAGCCAGCACCTAAGGGCGCGGCTAATGATAATATTTCAACAGCAGATATTAAATTTGGATACTGTACCGAATTTATTATCCTTCTTGAAAAAGAATTTCTCATGCCACAGGAGCTTGAATTTAAAGCCTTCCTTGAATCAATAGGTGATTCAATTGTATGTGTGGCTGATGATGAAATTGTAAAGGTTCATGTTCATACAAACCATCCCGGAAAAGCCTTTGAAAAAGGTCTTGAGTATGGCCAGCTTACAAGCATGAAGGTTGACAATATGCGTGAAGAACATAACGAGCGTGTATTCAAGGGCCTGAATGAGGAAAAAGCTAATCCTAAAAAGGAAGAAAAGACAGAAGCTCCAAAGGGACCAAAGAAGGAAAATGGATTTATTGCAGTTTCAATTGGCGATGGCATGAATGAAATCTTTAAGGGACTTGGCGTTGATTACATCATCGAAGGTGGTCAGACCATGAATCCAAGCACTGAAGACATGCTCACTGCGATTGATGCAGTAAATGCTGACAATATATTTATTCTTCCTAACAACAGCAACATTATACTTGCAGCTACTCAGGCTAAGGCTTTGACGGAAGATAAGAAAGTTTACGTATTGAATACAAAGACAATACCTCAGGGTATTGCAGCCATGATTTCTTACATGGAGGGTGAAAGCCCTGAAAGCAATGAAGCCGCTATGCAGGAGGGCATTGCAAATGTAAAGACCGGTCAGGTTACTTATGCAGTAAGAGACACTCAGATAGATGGAAAAGAAATTCATATAAATGACATAATGGGCATCGGCGACAATGGAATAGTTGCAGTTGGTAGTGATATCGAGGATACAGCCTTTGATACAACCAAAGCATTAGTAGATGAAGATTCAGAAATTATTTCAATCTATTATGGCGCAGATGTAACCGAAGAAGCAGCAGCAAAGCTTGCTGAAAGAATTGAATCAGCTTTTGATTCAGTAGAGGTAGAGGTTCACAACGCAGGCCAGCCGGTTTATTATTATGTAATTTCAGTTGAATAAAAAATTAATGTGTCATGTATAAGAGGGCAGCGAAAGCTGCCCTTTGTTTTATAAGGAAGTAGCGAAGCAAAAGCTGCCCTTTGTTTTATAAGGAAGTAGCGAAGCAAAAGCTGCCCTTTGTTTTATAAGGAAGTAGTGAAGCAGACCTGAAATATCTGCTTTTGTTCCTATTAGTAAAGGAGAATCCCTAGTGTTAGATGTAAGAGAAAATATAACCTCAATTAAAGGTGTAGGCGAAAAAACAGCCCTTTATTTTAATAAATTGGGCATTGTGACAGTTGGTGAGCTTCTCTACCACTATCCTTTTCGCTATGAAACCTTTGCATATCCGACTCCTATAAGTGAGCTTAGACCGGGCACAAAGGTGAGCATTGAAGCTATGGTAATAACCTCACCACGAATGATTAATTTAGGTGCTCGTACAATAATGCAGGTTGATGTTAAGGATGACACAGGTGCTCTTACTCTCAAATGGTTTAATGCAAGACCATACATGCTAAAGACCATTAAAATGGGACAGAGATATATTTTCAGAGGTGTATATTCAGTTAAAAATGGCAGACAGGCAATAGTTCAGCCGGAACAGTATACAAAGTCAGAATATATTCAGCTACTGAAGAATTTCAGACCGGTATATCCTTCGACAGAGCATCTGACTCAGTCGGCAATTAGAAAATCAATCAGACTTGCTCTTGACAGCACAGTAATCAAGGACTATATTCCTGTAAAAATTCGTAAAAATTATGGACTTCCGGGAATCAAGGAAAGTCTTTTAAATATTCATTATCCGGCTAATGAGGAAGCTCTGAGCGAGGCTCTACACAGAATAGTATTTGACGAATTCTTTTTCTTCCTCATGAACATGAGAAGGCTAAAGGATGAAATAGCGGTCAGACCTGGCGTACCGATTCAATATAAGGAAAAGGAAGGTATGGCCCTGCTTCAAAGCTTAGGCTATGAGCTTACAAAGGACCAGGCAGCAGCAGTAAAGGATATTTTGGGCGATATGTCACAAACAAATGCAATGCAAAGACTTCTTCAGGGCGATGTAGGCTCTGGAAAAACTGCAGTAGCATTAATAACCCTTGCCAATACTGCCTTTAATGGATACCAGGGCTGCCTAATGGCACCGACAGAGGTACTTGCTACCCAGCATTATGATTATTTTAGAAAAATGCTTGAGCCCTTTGGAATAAATGTTGGCTTCTTGACAGGAAGCATTAAGGCCTCCGAGAAGAAAGCAGTCTATAAGGGAATAGCCGATGGCAGTATTCAGATACTTATTGGCACACATGCTGCGATTCAGGAGGGCTTGGAATTTAAAAATCTGGCTTATGCTGTAATTGATGAACAGCACCGCTTTGGCGTCAGACAGAGGGAAGCTCTTGAACTAAAGGGCGAAAATCCACATTTGCTTTTAATGAGTGCAACGCCAATTCCGAGAACCTATGCTTTGATGCTTTACGGAAACATGGATATTTCTGTGATATCTACACTTCCGGCGAACAGAAAGCCGATAAAAAATTGTGTGGCGAATGAATCTATGCGCGCCTCTACAAATCGTTTTCTTTTAAAAGAAATAGAAGCCGGTCATCAGATTTATGTAATATGTCCCTTGGTTGAAGAAAGTGAAAAAAGTACGGCAGCGGCTGTAACCACCTATACTGATGAATTAAAAGAGGCGCTTGGAAGTAAGGTCAGTATTGAAGCACTCTATGGGAAGATGAAAAATTCTCTCAAAAATGAAATAATGACTCGTTTCGAAAAAGGAGAGACGAACGTTTTAGTTTCTACTACAGTAATTGAGGTTGGTGTAAATGTTCCTAATGCAACAGTAATGCTGGTGGAAAATGCCGAAAATTTCGGACTTGCTCAGCTTCATCAGATAAGAGGACGTGTCGGCAGAGGTGATGCCCAGTCCTATTGTATTTTTATGGCAGGCAAAACGAATGAAGAAACTAAGAAAAGACTTGATATTGTCGCAGGCTCAAATGACGGTTTTTTCATTGCAAGTCAGGATATGAAGCTGAGAGGACCCGGAGACTTCTTCGGAGAAAGACAGAGCGGAGAACAGCAGTTTAACCTGGCTGATCCACTTCGTGATGGGGAGATTTTAGCTCATGCAAAAGAAGCAGTAGAAGAGCTTACGGATTTAGAATGTGAAGAAATATTGAAACTTAGAAATGATATTGTCAGTTCAGTCAAATGTATGGTATACTAGAATGTGGTTTAGTCTAACCTTTATTATAAAAAAGTAATTTGGAGAAAATAAATGTTGGGTTTATTTTATTATATACTATGTATATTAGTGGGCTTTTGCGTACTGACATTGGCACTTCCTGGTGCTTTTAGTCTTATGCAGAAGACTTATACCGGAAAAGAATTAAAGTTTCCAATGCTGTTTTTTATATTTCCGGCTTCTTTAGTTTGTGGAACACTTTTAATGGCTTGGCCAACCTATATTTTGGCTTGCAGCTTTTCAAGCACACTTATACCATTAACCTATGCAAATATAATTGTAATGACGTTAGCAGCTGTATTTGTAGTGCTTGTGCTTTATTTTAAATTTGGATTTATAAGAGAAAATTTTAGAAATTTAGTAAAGGGTGCTGACAGTACAGACTGGATTTTTCTTATAATAGTCACAGCCATTGTGACAACCCTAATGTTTTTAACCTTCCATGTTGAGGATGGACAGCTTTGTGTAGGAATTTCCGTATTCAGTGATTTTTCACCTCATCTAGGTATGATTAGGTCATTCTCAAAGGGCAACAATTTTCCAACCACCTATTCTCATTATGCAGGAGAAGACATTAAATATCATTTCATGTTTCAATTCCTTGTTGGTAATCTTGAGTATCTCGGAATGAGACTGGATTTTGCCTTCAATATTCCAAGTATAGTATGTCTGGTTTCTGTCTGCATGCTTTTATATTCACTTGCAATAAAGCTTTTTGGAAAAAGAGCAGTAGGACTTTTGGGAGTTCTCTTCTTTTTGTTTAGAAGTGGAACAGCACTTACAACCTACGTAAGTCAGATAAATGGAACCTTTAGTGAGATAGTTCAGTCTTTAAAGGACAATACAACCTTTATTGGCGAGACAACCCATGAGGATTGGGGACTTTGGAATCTTAATGTCTATGTAAACCAGAGGCATCTTGCATTTGGATTATGCATCGTGCTTTTTGCAATAATAATTATGCTTGAGCCGGTATTTGCTTCCTTTAGAAGAACAAAGACCGCACTGGCAGAGCTTGATGAAATTAATCCTCAGAGTCCGGCTACGTTTGGAAAGCGCGCAGCTTATTTTATCAAAAGCTTGTTTTTTACAGGTGAGAGCTGGCTTCCTGCATCCTTTAGAAGAGCAATTGTCGTAGGACTCGCACTGGGAATGGGAGCATTCTTTAACGGAGCATGTGTAATAGCCTGCCTTTTGGTGCTTATGTTCCTGGCAGTGATTACTGATCATAAATTAGAATATTTAATTTCTGCCATAATTGCAGTAGGCCTAAGCTCACTGCAGTCATCTGTATTTATTGATGGCTCAGCTGTTTCACTACGATGGGATCCGGGCTTTTTGGCTGACGTTCCTACATTCTTTGGAACCTGTGATTACCTCATGGACCTGCTTGGAATCCTTCCCTTTGTTATACTTGCAGCCTTTCTGATGATAAATGGCTATTATAAATGGATTTTATTTGCATTTATCACACCTATAATATTTGCAGTTACCTTCCAAATGACGGTTGACGTAGCAGTTAATCATAAATACATAATGATAGGCTGCATGCTTGTAAGCGTCTTTACTGCTGCACTTATCTACAGAGTTTTCTGCCGAAAAGGTATTACGACAAAGCTCTGTGCAATTTTCCTTTCGATTTTGCTGACCTGTACCGGCCTTTACGATTTTGGAACAGTAATCAAGAAAAATTCGGGAGATGGCTGTGTAAAATATGCCTTGGATGATGAGGTAACACAATGGGTAATCGAAAATTCTGATGCATCTGATATCTGGCTTACAGACTGGTACTCCCTGAATAATGTTGTTCTCGGAGGAGCAATGCTTTATTACGGATGGCCTTATTATGCCTGGAGTGCAGGCTATGATACAGACTATAGACAGGAACAGACAATAGCAATGTTTGGGGCAGAAGATGTAGCTACTCTTGATAGCTTAATAAAAGAAAATAACATAAGATATATCATAGTAGATTATTCTGTACGAACCAATGAAACCTATGTCGTAAGAGAGGACATAATATCATCAGCCTATGAATGTGTTTATACAAATGGCGATGAGGGTGATTGGGCAATGAATATATATGATACCAGTAGGAGGTTATATAATGAATGAGGATAAGTTATACATAGTAATACCTGCTTATAATGAAGAAGCAAACATCAAAACGGTAGTCGAGGAGTGGTATCCGGTAATTGAAAAATATGGCGAGGGCTCCAGACTTATTGTAGTAAATGATGGAAGTAAGGATAATACGCTGGCTGTATTAAAGGAGCTTAGTAAGCATTTTCCAGCACTCGATGTAGTTACAAAGCCAAACGGAGGACATGGTCCTGCAGTAATCTATGGCTACAAATATGCACTTGCCAGAGGGGCTGACTACATTTTCCAGACAGATTCTGACGGACAGACAAGACCATCAGAGTTTGGACCGTTTTGGGCACAGAGAGAAAATTATTCAATGGTAATTGGTCACAGAAAAGGAAGACAGGACGGAAGCTCAAGAGTATTTGTAACAAAGACACTTAAGCTTGTATGCAGGCTTTTCTTTGGAGTAAATGTAACAGATGCCAATACACCATACAGACTTATGAAAGCTGATATGTTAGTTGACATGCTTAAGCTTTTCCCTGATGATTATAATCTGCCAAATGTAATAATATCAGTGGGCTGTAAGAGATTAGGCTATCCGGTTCTTTACAGAAGAATCACCTTCAGACCACGTCAGGGTGGCACCAATTCAATCAACATGAAGAAGATTTTCAAGATAGGTGTCAAAGCAATTCGTGATTTTATTCAGATAAATAAGAAGATAGAAAGTATGGAGGCATAAGTGAATAACCTGGGCAACATTTATAAAAGAGTTTTATGGGGGCTTTTTGCCTTTATTATAGTATTTATTTTTGATGTTAAATTCATGGGGATGACGGACTTCGCCATGGTTTTGGTATGGTGGCTTGTGCTCCTTGTATTGGGATTTGTTTTTCAGCCACTTGCAATCATCTTATTTAAAAATTTTCATGACAACGGCTGGATGTTCTCGAAGACAATCGGTTTGTCAGTATCAGCCTGGCTTGTATGGTATTTATCCAGCATGAAGCTTTTAAAATTTAAAGCCTCAGGCTGTTATCTTGTTATTGCACTCTGTTTTGTAATAAACATTTGTATTTTCAAGCTCTATAAAAAATATTCAAACAATCAAATAAAGCTTTCTGAGGTTTATTCAGTTAACAAGCTTACCTCAATGTTTAACGCAGAGGTTATCTTTTTCTGCTTTTTTGCACTTTGGTGTTACCTCAAGGGCTATAATGCCTCAGCCTATGGAACCGAAAAATTCATGGACTATGGCTATCTGACAGCAATATTAAAGTCAGAATATATGCCGGCGCATGATTTATGGTATTCAGGCGGCACAATCAATTATTATTATCTCGGTCAATATATTTCCGCATATCTCATAAGAATTTCAGGAGTCGGCGCAGGCTATGGCTATAATCTTATGATGATGACGCTTGCCGCAATGGGCTTCTCACTCCCTTATTCAATTGCCTACAATCTCATGAAGCAAAATCGAATGGATTTGGCTAAAAAAGGTAAGCAGGTAAGTGAAAAGAGTAAAAGAACACTCCCGGCAGTCTGTGGAATGCTAGCAGGCCTTTCAGTATCGATAGCCGGAAACATGCATTATCCGATTTACAAATGGATAATGCCAAAGGTTCAAAGAATACTTGGAAAAGAGGTAGATGACAGCTATTGGTTTGCTGATGCAACAAGATACATAGGCTATAATCCGGACGTAGATGATAAGACAATTCATGAATTTCCATGTTATTCCTTTGTACTCGGAGATTTACATGCTCATGTAATTAACATAATCTTCGTGCTTACAGTGCTTGCAATTCTTCTTGCCTGGCTGATAAATCGAAAAGGCAGCACCAAGATAAGTCTTGAAGCACAAAAGCCTATAGACATCCACATGGTAAGAGAGCTTTTCTCACCTTGGATGTGCATGTGTATGTTCTTTATCGGACTTTTCCATACAACCAATTATTGGGATTTCCCAATTTATTTAGTAGTTTGTGGAGCGATAATACTGTTCTCAAATTTAAAAACCTACAGATATAAGCTTCGTGCCTGGATACTTACAGGACTTCAGGCAGTCTGCTTTGTTTTAGTAGGCATCGTAGTGGCATTGCCATTTACCTTATCCTTTGACAGCATTTCAACCTCAATTAATTTCTGCGATAAGCATACAGCCTGGTATCAGCTTCTCGTGCTTTGGGGACTTCCTACATTTATAACAATAATGTTCCTTATTGTAAAAATCGTTGAATGTCGAAAAGCTTCAAAAGAAAAGAGCTTATTGGTTAAAGAGGCATCTAATGCTAACGGCAAAAAGAGCTCTTCTAATAAAAAGACTTTGTCAGCTGACAAAGAGCTTCTTGAAAAAACCAAAAGACCAAATTGCATCGTTCGATTCATGGACAGCCTTTCACTGTCAGATTTATTTGTGCTTACGATAGGTCTTTGCGCAATAGGACTTGTAATCCTACCGGAAATTATTTATGTTGTAGATATTTATGGTGGCGCCTATGAAAGAGCAAACACAATGTTCAAGCTCGTATATCAGGCCTTCATTATGTTTGCAATCGTAATGGCTTATGTAGTAGTAAAGCAGATAAAGTATTATGAAGGAATGATTAAGAAGCTGGCAGTTTTCGGACTTGTTCTGCTTTGCTGTACCTTCTGCTACTTCTTTGAGGCCTGTGATGCCTGGTTTAGCAGCTATTATTCAACGCTTGACGCGTCAGCCTTTCTTGAAACAGAGGATGCAGCAGACCTTGCAGGTATAAACTGGATAAATGAAAATGTAGAAGATGATGCAGTGGTTCTCGAAATGTGCGGACTAAGCTATACCTTCTTTAACAGAATATCCGTATTTACAGGTAATTCGACAGTGCTTGGCTGGCAGACACATGAGTGGCTGTGGAGAAGCTCGGGAACGAAGGATTATCCGGAAGAAATGACGGAAAGACATAATGATATTATAAATATTTATACATCCTCAGATGTAGCACTTGTCAGAAGCCTAATTGAAAAATATGGAATTGACTATATATATGTCGGAGGAGCTGAGCAGGTAGACGGATATGCCTCATCTTCATCAGAAGGAATTTCAACCTCCTACCATGGAGGCACCTACCTATCAATCAATGTTAATGATAAGCTCTTAAAAATGCTTGGAGAGGTTACCGTAATCAGTGAGGCCGGAGAAATTAATGATTATGAAACCTATATAGTAAAAATTGATCCGGACATAGTAATTGAAGAAGAAACTGTTGAAGACGAGGATACAGTAAACCTGGATGAGGTTTATAAGGATGCCACACCACTAGTAAAACATGTTATGGATGCAGATGGAAATCAGCTTTCTTATAGTGAATGTACTTATAATGAAAGCGGTTATCTTATTGAGGAAGCCTATTATGACGCAGATGGCGTATATACAGGCTGCTCAGAATATTCATATGACGGCTATGTAATATCTTCAGGTGCAGATTATGATGCAGATAATAATCTTGTAGGCTTTTGGAATTATATCGATTTTGACAATAATTACAAATGCACAATGCAGCATTATTTTGCTTCTGATGACTCCTGGGTAAAAACTGTCAATACTAATTATGACAGCTTTGGATGTCCAACCTATGCCTATATCAGGTATCCTGATGACTCAGAGGTTGAATATTTCTATGATGTCAGTGATGACAGTAAGATAGAGTCAATAACCCATGCAGAGGGTGAAAGCACAATCGTAGAACAATATATCTATGATGATTATGGAAACGTAGGTCAGATTCAGACTTATACAGACGGAGTACTTACCGGAACGGTTGAATATGAGTATTAAACCGATGCTTATGGTAAGAGTTAAATATTAGTACTAAAGCAGTGTAAAAACACCGCAGGACACAAAATGTTCACAAAATAAACACAGTTTAACATTTTTACTTCAAAATTTATACGAAATTGCCTTTTATAATACGAGGCAACAGTTAAAGATTAACTCTTAACATAAAAATAATTTTTTTGGAGGCTTTTATTATGAATGAAGAATTTAATGATTATGAAAAAGAAAGCTTTGAGGAAAATTCAACCTATACAGCAACTAATGCTGCAGCTGAGAAACCAAAGAGCAGTGGCAAAAAGACAGCAAAGAAGGTATGTGCACTTGTAATGTCCGGTATCCTTTTCGGTGGAGTAGCAGGTGGTACCCTTTATGGAACAAATTATCTCTTAGATAAAAATCTGAATCAGTCCTCAGAAAGCACTGACTCAGGAACCACGAGTAAAAAAGGCGGCTCCTCAGGAAGTGGTGATAATCAGGTTACACTTACCACCACAAATGATGATGTGGCAACTAATTCAACAGCACTTACGACAACTACAGCTGATTCTGATACACTTGGAGTTGAAGAAATCGCACAGAACTGTCTTCCTAGTGTAGTTGCAATTACAAATGTCGGAGTATCTGAGGTACAGACACTTTGGGGAACCTACCAGGAGGAAAGTGAAAGTGCAGGCTCAGGCGTAATCATAGGAAAGACGGATGATGAGCTTATCATCCTTACAAATAACCACGTAATTTCAGGAAGCCAGCAGCTTACAGTTGTATTCAGCTATGACGAGGACTCAGATGATCCAACAGCAGTTGAAGCTCGAGTAAAGGGCTATGATTCAGAAAGAGATGTGGCTGTTATAGCAGTTGACCTTGATGATTGTACAGATGAAATTTTAAATAATATTAAAATTGCAGTAATCGGAGATTCGGATGACCTTGAACTCGGTGAGCAGATAGTTGCAATCGGTAATGCACTCGGTTACGGTCAGTCTGTTACAACCGGTATAATCAGTGCCTTGAACAGATATGTCGAGCTTGAAGGTACAGACGGAACAACAATTTCCAATTATTATATCCAGACAGATGCAGCCATAAATCCTGGCAACAGTGGTGGCGCAATGTTCACAATGGATGGAAAGCTAGTTGGTATCAACTCAGCGAAGGTTTCATCAAGCTCAGTAGAGGGCATGGGTTATGCAATTCCAATCTCAGATATTGAAGACCTTGTAAATGACCTTATGAATATGGAAACAAAGGTTGAGCTTGCTGAAGAAGAACAGGGTTATCTTTGCATAGCAGGTCAGGATGTTGACAGCACAACAGCCTCAATGTATGGAATCCCAGAAGGTGTATATGTAAGCTCAGTTTATGAAGGACTTGCTGCAGATAAAGCAGGAATTGAAGAAGGAGATATCATAACAGAGATAAATGGTATTGAAATCTCATCAATGTCAGAGCTTAAGACACAGCTTAGCTACATCGCAGGTGGCGATACAGTAAAGATGACAATTGTAAGACTTGAAAATAGAAGCTATGTAGAAAAAGAAATTAATGTAACACTTTCAAGCTATGATGATTTCAATGAAATATCATCAAATAGCAGCTCAAGCAGTGGAAGCTCATCCTCAGGCAACAGTGGCAGCAACGGATATTCTTATCCGGGCTACTCAGATGAGGATATCTGGAACTACTTCTATGGTAACTAAGGTCGGGCTACATTAATTAAGAAAAATTTACTTTTCATTTTTTTCCTTTCCTTTAACTTATATATAAAAAGAGAAGGCCCATCCAATTGGATGGGTCTTCTTTATTAGGTCTTATTTACATTTTATAAACTTAATTAAAAATAGTATTAGTAAAATTTAAGCTCAACCTACTTTATCTTATGATAAGATGAAAATAGATTAAGCAAGAGAAGCCTCAAGACGCTCTCTGATTGCAAGAATGAAATCCTTGCTGTTAACTGCTGTAGCCTTAAAACCAGGCTCAACGAGACCAACAAGATCCTTTGTCATGATACCATCATCAAGAGTCTTGATACAAGCAGCTTCAAGCTTGTCAGCAAAATCAACTAAGTCTTTGAGACCATCAAGCTCGCCACGCTTTCTAAGAGCACCACTCCAGGCATAAATTGTAGCCATTGGATTGGTTGAGGTTTCCTCACCCTTGAGATATTTGTAGTAGTGACGAGTAACAGTACCATGAGCAGCCTCGTACTCATAGTTACCCTCAGGACTTACAAGAACAGAGGTCATCATTGCAAGTGAACCGAATGCAGTAGAAACCATATCACTCATAACATCACCATCGTAGTTCTTACATGCCCAAATATATCCACCCTTACTTCTGATAACACGTGCAACAGCATCATCGATAAGAGTATAGAAATATTCAATTCCAAGCTCCTCGAACTTAGTCTTGTATTCAGCATCATAGATTTCCTGGAAAATATCCTTGAAGGTATGATCATACTTCTTTGAAATTGTATCCTTTGTAGCAAACCATAAATCCTGCTTTGTAGAAATAGCATACTGGAAGCATGAATGAGCAAAAGAACGAATAGAAGTGTCCTTATTGTACTGACCTTGTAAAACACCGCCACATTCAAAATCATAAACTGTCTGACGCATTTCAGTACCATCCTCACCAGTGAAGAGAAGCTCAGCCTTTCCAGGACCAGGAATACGGAATTCAGTATTCTTGTAAACATCGCCATAAGCATGACGTGCAATGGTAATAGGCTTTTCCCAGTTCTTAACAACAGGCTTGATAGACTTAATCATGATAGGAGCTCTGAAAACAGTACCATCGAGAATAGCACGAATTGTACCATTAGGAGATTTCCACATTTCATGAAGGTCATATTCAGTCATACGCTGAGCATTAGGAGTAATTGTAGCACATTTAACAGCTACACCATACTTCTTTGTAGCAAGAGCTGAATCTGTAGTAACCTTATCAGCAGTCTTGTCTCTTTCAGGAAGACCAAGGTCATAATATTCAGTCTTAAGGTCGACGAAAGGAAGAAGAAGCTCATCCTTAATCATCTTCCAGAGAATTCTTGTCATTTCGTCTCCATCCATTTCAACGAGTGGAGTAGTCATTTTGATTTTTTCCATGTGATTCCTCTTTTCTGAACTGCAATCATAAAGGAGGTACATTAGCAGTCCGTTAATGTACCCCCATTGGTAACTTATTAGTAATTATTTCATCTGAGATGCATAATAGTTGATAAGACAACCGTCAAGAATAATTTCCTTCTCATCAGGAGTAAGTCCCTTAACATAAAGAGTAATATCATCTATCGTACCGTCAGCCTTAACAACCTTAGCAGGGAATTCCTCAACTCCGTTAGCAATCTTAGAACGGATATCAGGAACATAAACATAATCACCCTCAGAGTAATCAAATTTAGTATCCTTATCAATAGTGAAAGGAAGAATACCCCAGTTAATACAGTTACTTCTGTATCTCTTTGTAGCAAACTCATAACAGATATTTGCAAATCCACCGAGAACCTTCTGACATGAAGCAGCCTGCTCACGAGCAGAGCCATCACCAGGCTTGTTAGCAAATACACATGAACCAAACTGAGTATTGCGTGCAAGAGCAGCACCATCACCGAAGCTTGAAAGTACCTTAACTACTTCCTCAGGAGCAGCTCCGGCTCTTCTTTCATTTTCAACAGCATTAACAGCCTTTGAGTTGCCAACATATTCAGGAACTCGTCTTGAAAGTGCAAACTCAGCAAGTCTGAGTGGATTACTTCTGTATGAAGAGGTCTCACCTGAAGGAATGAGCTCATCAGTAGTAGTAACCGGATCATGAATAACAGCAGCAAGCTTAACGAGAAGATTGTCAGCTAAAGCATCCATCTTAGGCCAGTCGGTAATGTTTGGTCCAAGGATAAGCTCAGCTGAAGGATCAGCCTTTCCAAAGCCATTATAAACTCTGTGCTCATAAACAGTTGAATCATAGTGATATTCATCTGTAGGAACCTCATATTCAATATCAGTAGCTGCAGTGATAACACCACCGTTAAGGGCAGTAGCAGCGATTGAACGTGAATCCATAAGAGCAACACCGGCAATCTGACCTTCACCAGGCTTAGAGCCCTCACGATTAGGGAAGTTTCTGGTTGTATGTCTGATTGAAAGACCATTATTTGCAGGAACATCACCGGCACCGAAGCAAGGACCACAGAAGGAAGGCTTAATAATTGCACCTGCCTTAAGAAGCTCTGTAGAAGCTCCGATTTTTGTAAGCTCGAGACTTACAGGAACGCTTGTAGGATATACAGAAAGTGAGAAATAATCATTTCCTGTTGAGCCACCCTTAAGGATAGCAGCAGCCTCATTTATATTATCAAAGGTACCGCCTGAGCAGCCTGCAATAACACCCTGGCTTGCATAAACCTTGCCATCAACAACCTTGTCCTGAAGCTGGAAATTAGCCTTAGGGAATTTAACCTTAGCCTCAGCCTCAACACCGGCCAGAATTTCCTTTGCATTAGCAACGAAATCATGGATAGTATAAGCATTAGAAGGATGGAATGGAAGAGCAATCATAGATTCCATCTTATCAAGGTCGATAGTAATCATGCTATCATAGTAAGCAACCTTACCAGGCTTTAATTCCTTGTAAGCTTCGCTACGCTTGTGAGTATCATAAAATGCCTTGACAGTCTCATCTGTCTCCCAAATAGAAGAAAGACAGGTGGTTTCAGTTGTCATAACATCAATACCATTTCTGAAATCAATAGGAAGATCCTTAATTCCAGGACCAACGAATTCAAGCACCTTATTCTTAACGAAGCCATTAGCAAAAGTAGCACCAACGAGTGCGATAGCTACGTCATGAGGTCCGATACCACGCTTTGGCTTGCCCTTAAGATAAACACATACAACCTCAGGCTGGTTAATATCCCAGGTATTCTTAAGAAGCTGCTTAACAAGCTCAGGACCACCCTCGCCGACAGCCATTGTTCCGAGAGCGCCATAACGAGTATGAGAATCGGAACCAAGAATCATGCCGCCACACTTAGCAAGAGCCTCACGAGCATAAGAGTGAATAACGCTCTGATTTGCAGGAACATAAATTCCACCAAATTTCTTAGCGGCAGAAAGACCAAAAACATGATCATCTTCATTAATAGTACCACCAACAGCACAAAGTGAGTTGTGGCAGTTAGTCATTGCATATGGAAGAGGAAACTCTTTAAGTCCGCTTGCACGTGCTGTCTGAATGATGCCGACATATGTAATGTCGTGAGATACCATTGCATCAAATTTAATCTTAAGCTTCTCATCATTGCCCGAAGTATTGTGGGCAGAAAGAATGGAGTAAGCCATTGTCTGCTTGCGTGCTTCCTTAGGATCAGCATTATAGCTCTCAGTAGGAACACCATCAACCAGATATATACCACCTTCATGTAGTGTAATCATAAAGGAACCTCCTTATTTTATAGCGTATGCTTAAAATTGCATACTTCTCCACAGCTATTATAAAAATAAACTTCTTGTTCGTCAACCATTATTGTATACAAATATACAGATTGGAACAAATTGAATTTGGTGGAATATAGTATATAGTGAAATAAGGTGTATTGGAGATATTTACATGTCAGGGGCACTTATAGTATCTTTAGGCTTAGGCTTTATTTTCTTAATGACAGTTTTGGGCGCAGGTTCTATTTTTTTACTTAAATCAATTGAAAAAAGCATAATAGGCATTTTGATACTGGGCTGTTCAGTTGGAATAATGCTCGCAACTGCAGTATTTGCACTTTTAGTTCCTGCAATGGAGGCTGTAAATTCAAGCCTGGATATTTTAATGATAATTGCAGGCTTTTCATTAGGCTGCATCGTTCTCCTTATTATGGATGAAAGAAGTGATTCACTTACAGCCTCATCAAATGGACTAATGCTTGCCATGACTCTCCACAACATACCGGAAGGAATGACCGTTGGTCTTGCCTTTTCACTATTTGCAAAAAATCCTGAAGACCTTAGCCTTTTATTCGCGGCAGTTACCCTGGCAGTAGGAATAGGCATACAAAATTTCCCGGAAAGCCTGTCACTTGCAGTAACCTTTAAAAAGCATGGAATAAGCAAAGGAAAATCCTTTATAATGGCAGCCTTAAGTGGCGCGGTCGAGCCGGTATTCGGAATACTTGCAGTATTTATGATAGACATAATCGAGCCCGTACTGCCATTTTTCTTAGCCTATGCAGCAGGCACCATGCTTCATGTTATAATCGAAGAGCTGATTCCTGATTTACAGACTACGGCAGGAAAGCATACAGCTACAATTGGAATAATGAGTGGTATCCTTATGATGCTGATACTAGAGCTGGTGCAGTAATTAGAAAATAATGTACTTTAAAAATTATTACTAGATTTAGGCTAAGGAATTTATGATTAGAACTATTTTAACCTTATCTGAAAAATAACAATATTATATTTAAAAAATATTAATTTAGTGCGAATAATATTTTGACAGAAGATGTATAAAATGGTATCATATACATAATTGTATTTTGTAAAATCATTCGTATGAATGATGTGGAGGTTTGCATTGGATAAGAAGGTTTTAGACGAAAAAGTAATAGGGGTAATTTCTGACACTTCAAAGTGTGTCTATGAAACCGATGGCTTTGTAGGAGACAAAATCTACAAAATTGGTTTCTTCCATGCGGGAAAGGATAAGGAGAACGAGCTCTACTATATTGCAGCAACAGAAGAAAATATGCTTATCACGATAGGCACTGTCAGAAGTAATCTTGACGAAATTTCAGCTGCAAATATGTGCAAGGATATTATAAAAAGAGAAAATAACTGCCTTAATGAAGCCGGTGGCGAAAAAGCAGCATTTATAGAACACGATGGCGATGACATCCTCAAACAGCCTGTTCTTATAATGCTCTCAGTAAGCGAAAAGCTTCAAAAAGGAAGTGCGATGGCTAAAAAGCTCGCTAATGAAATAATTGACTGGCTTGATGAGCTCACAGTTATGAAGACAGCAAAGGTCAGCCAAAAAGAAGCTGAAAATTATCAGCAGGAATATGAAAAAATCATGAGCGCAGAGCTCATACCTCATGAGGATGACTCAAAGGACTATTCCAGCACCATGAGCATTTTCTGTGTCATATGTGCAATCATAAGCATCTTTTTCTACTCAATGTGCGTAATGCCTGTCATTACTGCAGTATCCTCAGGCTTCTCAGCTTACAGATGCTATTCCAATAAAAATTATAAATCAATGATAGCCTGTATAGTTGCCTTTATCATAGGTGTTGTATTCACATATGTAGGCTGGAATGCATTCAAGGGCAGCATGCATATTGGATAATTAATGGAGGATAGGTATGTCTAGTAGCAAATTAAAGATGCATTATCTTGAAAAAATATTTGAAGAATATACTGATGAACAGCATGGACTTACCTGTTCGGAGATAATTTCAAAGCTCGCAGAGTATGACATTTCGGCTGAACGAAAAGGTCTGTATCACGATATTGAACTGCTTCGAAGTGCCGGCTTTGAAATCGAAAAAAGAAATTCAGCTCGTGAGGTTACCTATCACTACATAAATCGAAAATTTTCTCTTCCGGAGCTGAAGCTTTTAGTAGATGTAGTAGCTTCCTCTCGCTTCATCACAGAAAAGCAGTCGCGAGAGCTGATTGGCAAAATTGAGAAGCTTGGAAGTAAAGAGCAGGGAAGACTTTTACAGCGCAACGTAATTTTGCAGGACAGGCCTAAGACCAGCAACAACAGCTCAATCAAAAACATGGGCATTTTAAACGAAGCCATCAATGAAAGCAAAAAGATATGCTTTGAATATCTCAAATGGGATCACAGAAAAAAGCTTGTAAAGCCTGAAAATGGTGACAAAAAGAATATCTCACCCTGCTTTGTCATGGTTAGCAATGATAAATATTATCTCGTAGCCTGGGATGAGGCAGCGGAAAGAATAAAGCATTATCGAATTGACAAGATGAAAAACATCACAATCACAGACAAAAGGGCAATCAGAGTACCTGAGGTTGATTCCCATCAAAAGATGGTTGCTTATTGTAATCGTATCGTAGACATGTACTCCGGCGAAAAGGAAGTAATTACCTTTGAATGTGATGAAATAAATCTTGGAATCATTCTTGACAAATTTGGCACCACAGATGTTACAATAAAGCCTGTAAAAAATGCTAACGGCAAATACGAAAGCTTTGTCACAGTAGACTTCAGTCCGACACTCATGGGTTGGGTTGCAGGAGTCTCTGAAAAAGTAAAATTAATTGGAACAGAAAAATGTTTAAATAAATACAAAGAATTTTTAAGGAGTGGTTTAAATGAGTAATCAAAAAATAATTTCAATAGGTCGTGAATATGGTTGTGGAGGACGTGCAATTGCAGAGAAAATAGCAGAGCATTATGGACTCCCACTGTATGACAAAAATCTTTTGAAAGAGGTTGCCAAAACACTTGACATAGATGCAGACAACCTTGAAAAGTATGATGAGGTTCCAAAGAACATCTTTGCCTCAAGAACAGTTAACGGCTACAGCAATTCAGTTCAGGAGAACATCGCACATCTCCAGTTTGATGAGCTTAAAAAGAAAGCTGACGGCGGAGAATCCTTTGTTGTTGTCGGACGTTGTGCAGAGACAGTCTTAAAAGACAGCCCTGCCTTAATAAGCATCTTCGTGCTTGGCGACAAAGAATTCAAAATTGACAGAACAGTAAAAGGCTTAAGTGTGTCAAGAGAAGAAGCACTTAACCTCATGAAAATTAATGATAAAAAGAGAAAGGCCTACCACAATTACTACTGCGAAGGCAAGTGGGGCGACTCAAGAACCTATGACATCACAATCAATACCTCAAAGCTAGGAGTTGATTTGGCAGCGGAGATTTTGATTGATTATATTGATAAAAGAAGTAAGGTGGAGTAGGGTGCTGAAAATGCATTAGAAAATTCATTTGGATTAACTAGCGAATAGTGAAATTGCTTGAAGTTAATCTGTGATAAAAACCGGCAGACTGAGGTTTGGCGGTTTTTTTGTATAAAAGGGTAGTTCTTATAGTGAAATAAATGTAAAGACTTTACTTTATAGACTAAATTTTAAGAAATGTATTATGCTTGAAAATAAGTCATAATGAGTTTTGGATTAATAACAAAGAGTGCGATTTATTGCTCGATAGTGGATACAGCTATACAGTGTTCATAACAGAAAACTTCTACAGAGGTTTTTCTACACATACAAATCTGAAAATTTTAATGAATTTAACTTGCAAAACAATGAAATAACCCTTATTATAATAGTGTTGGTGTTAACTGCTTATGCAGTTGCATTGTTTATGGAAAGAGTACGAACTTTGGTCGGTAGGTGCTCTTTCCTTTTTTTATACCTACAGGTAAGAGTATACTACATAAAAGTAAATAAAAAAAGTGCGTCGTAAAAAACGACACACTGTAGGAAGTTTAGTTAAGTAACTGGAGAAATTTAAATGTCGGCGAATTGTCGTCTTAGGATAAAAGAATTCGTCGCCTAACAACCTGGAGCTGATTTTTATAATTATTCCTGAATTTTGGGCGCACTTGTCCAAGCCTAAATATTAGGCTTTAAAATAGTGTGAATTGAAATAAAAATTAGAAGGCGGTTTTTATATTTCTAAAGTGCGTTCGGTTTTCATTTTTTTTTATTGTAATTTTAAGAACATTGATACCTATCACTCTAAAAATTCTGACCGTTGCTGGTGTTATTCCAAGAATTTCTGCAACGGTTGCCAAATCGAGGACTGCTAGATAATTTTTTGATAATTCGTTCTTTTTGACACCTTATTTCTATGTGCTTATAGGCACAAATAAGTGCTTTTGAGTATATTATATCCTCTTTTTTAGACTTAACAAGCACAAATATGTACTTTTTGAAAAATAAGTGCTTTACAATTACTTTTTTGTGCTTTTATTTTATAAAAATCTGTGGTATTATAAAAACGATAGTTTGTGCAAGTATAACAATATTTGAGGTGATAGGTATGTCTTTAATGGTACATAATCCCTTCGGACAGGATGACGCTGACTTTAATGAAGAAAATTCTGCTGACCGTATTGGCCGCAGAATCCGTGCAATACGAATAGAAAAGGGATTGTCTCAGACTGAATTGGGTCAGGCTATGGGTCTGACAGCAGACAGAATACAAAAATATGAGAATGGTGCCAGAAAACCAAAGTTTAATATGCTCAAGCAGTTTGCTCATGTGCTTGGTGTTGAAACGATTGCCTTAATGGATCCAGTCGTATCAAACTACATCGGGGCTATGTTTGCGTTCTTTGAGATGGAAGAACTTTATGAACTAGAGGTCAAAAAAGATGGTACAAGGTATTCATTGCAGTTTGGAAATGGATTTACTGGTACTATGAATGAATATCTGAAGGAATGGTATGAAGAACGAGAAACTGTGAGAACCCGAATGGAAAACGCTTCTGCTGAGGAAAAAGAGTCAATTCTAAGAGAATACCACAAATGGGAAAAGACCTTCCCCAAGGCTCTATCTGATAGAACAGAGAAAGCTCTCCAGAAGGCAAGATTAGAAAATACGATTGCTGAGTTACAAGAGAAACTTGATAAACTCGAAGATAATGATGAATGAGGAGCGTTGATAGATGCCGAAGAAAGTAGTTACTTACATTGATTTATTCGCTGGGCTTGGCGGTATTAGACTTGGTTTTAGTATAGGATGTACCTGGCACTCTTAAATTTTTATAAAATTTTTTTATCAAAAATTACAGCTTATTTTAAGGCTTTTGCCCTCAAAGGCAAAGGCCTTTTAAAAAACCAAGTCAACCACGCAATGATAAAGATAGGATGTACCTGTCACTCTTAAATTCTATTTTACTAAGCTTAAATGTTTTGCTATAAGAATATTATAGCGCATTTGCGTCCTTTTCGTCTATTCGCAATGCGCTCAAAGTTTGTATTGCAAATTAGTCTTTCCGTTCGACAAATTGTTATGGGGAAAATAAAAAAGCTGCGGAGCGTATTAGGCTCACACAGCTTATGTATAAGTACTCAGTTTGTAAAGTGCAATATAATCAATCCTCCAACAAACAAAAAACCTGCAACTACATAAATATCTGATTTACGAATACTTGTCCAGTTAATGTTGTTTGGAGTCATTTGCTTATGATAGGCATTTTGATAAGAGCAGTATATATGTTTCCATTTCAATAAATAACCTATCATAGTCCATAGACTATAAATGATTAAAATTATTCCAAAACAATAAAGTGAATCGGTAATTTCGATAATTATTATCATAGCAACTATCCATCCATATCGGTGGAAATATGCAAGGAATTTTATAATATGCTGTGCTGATACTTTATTCATAGACACATTACTCCTCTTACCTATTATGATATGACAAGATAAATATCTGTTTTTACAGTAGGATGTACCTGTCACTCTAAAAAATTTGGGACTTTTCTGCTTTTCTATGCAATTACGTTTTCAAATTCATTATATGGATAACTATTGGCATATACTGTTTCAGGTGCAATATCAATTTCTCCATTCATCCAAGTCATAATACCATGAAAAATGGTTATATTTGACAATATATTTTTATCTTTCAAAGGCAGAAATGCTTTACCTGAAAGACAGTTAATATCAAATAGACGCCTTTCATGTGTGGAAAATTCTACCAAAATCATTCCACTATCTAAAACAGTAGCAGTTTTGACTGTTATGTTTTGGGTTATTTCGTCAGCATAGCAAATATCATCGACTATATACATTTTATGACCTCCTACATTGGTTCTATTTTGTCAAAATGCTCGCCTTTTACAGCTAAATTCCATGCTTTATAAGCTTCTTCTTCATGAAAAGCTAACCATCCTACAACTATTTTAAATTGCTTTCTTGGCAATGAGCCTGCTAATAACTCTCCATCAATTGCAATAGCTGCCTCATATTCTCCATAATATACATGTACATGTGGCTTATTATGTTGTTTAGTATCCATAAATAGCATATAAATTACCATACCACCAAAGCGACTTAATTCAGGCATTATAATTTCTCCTTCTCTAAATTTTCAAATTTGCATAACCCCAAATTGTTTATTTGATTTCATTATAACAAATTTATAAATAATATAAACAGTAATTTTATAAAAAATTAAAAAATTGTAATAAAAGGGGCTTACGTAAATAGTCATTAATGTAATAAATGATTTTTAGCATCAGGACCACGTTGGTACCTGTCACCAATGTGGTTAACTTAGCGTCAACTTAAGATTTTTTGAAATAGAAGATTAAATTTAGAATCTAAGTTTGAAAGACTTGGAGCTGA
>CAZVBH010000002.1:0-53848 GCA_964625275.1 uncultured Lachnoclostridium sp. | reverse complement strand
TCATTTGAGCCTTTTTTATTTAGCTCTGTTTTTTCATAAGTCATTTGACACTATCTTAGAAAGTAGGGAAAGTAGGAATTTTCCTACTATATACAGTTTATCATAAAAATGCAGAACTGTTAATAGCAAAATGCAGAAGTTTTACAAATAGCAAAATGCCAAAGTTTTACAAATAAAAAATTATTTGTTAAGGAGGACTATTATGCTGCAACGCTTATAGTGAATAAATCTCACTACTTGTAGATGAAATTTTGAAAGAACTTGACAGACTTGGAAGAAATTATGAAGAAATTCAGGCTCAATGGAGAATTCTAACTAAGGAAATTGGCATTGATATTTGTGTACTTGACATGCCATTACTGGATACCAGAACCTGCAAGGATTTGATGGGAACATTTATTGCTGACTTGGTTTTACAGATTCTTTCATTTGTGGCACAGAGCGAAAGAGAGAATATTAGAAAACGTCAGGCTCAGGGCATTGCAGCTGCAAAAGCAAGAGGCGTGCATATGGGAAGACCTAAAAAGAGGTTGCCGAATAACTTTGATGAGATTGTAAAAAAGTGGGAAAAAGGTGAGATTAGTATGCAGGAGGTTACTAAGATTTGTGAGATTTCAGAGGCTACTTTCTTTAGAAGAAAAGGTGAAGATAAAAGAAGTAAGCTCTCATAAGGTGTACCTTTTGAGAGCTCATCTATTAGGGTTATTTTATATCGAGACATTACAAAAGTCAACAAAATTTCACATATTCTTCAAAAAAAATTAGCTGTTTTTTATATTTTTGAAGATTTTATTAAGATTTTCAAAAGGTACACCTTATGAAGACTTTTTATAAATGAATTATGAGGATTAAGATTTGGCTATTTTAATTATTATTATACTTTTCTTGCAAACTCCCGCAAAAATAAAGGTTTAAACAATAAAAAGGTAGTAAAATTTGATGCTACCTTTTCAAAGAAGGGAGTTTAGTCAATGAAAAAGAAAATTGGGTTAGTAGCTTTGTTTATGATTATCTGCATGGTATTGAGTGCTTGCGGTAGCTCGTCAAGTTACTCCGGCTCTTCAAGCTCCGCAAGTGAGAAATGTTCTATATGCGGTGGAAAACTAAAATGTGCAATATGTGGGGAGTCCGGGTTGTATTGCGAAAATGCTTCGTATGGATCAGGAAACGATCACTATTGCAGTAAGCACTGGAGTGATGTAGTCGAATGGCATGAAAAGAAATAATGCATTATGTTATATGAAAATAAAAAAATGCTACAGGGAGGTAGATTCATGGGGAAAGAAGATTCCATGGAAAAATATCACAAAATATTTCAGACGGACAAGGAAAAGGCGGAAGCATTTGATAAAATCGCTGCCGAGTATTATTTTGGAAATTTTGGTAGAATGCAAAAAAGCGACTTTGAAACATTATTGTTTTCGTTATATTTAGAACAGATTTTGTCACAATCTGAGGCGGATATGCAGACCTATAGCGATTACATCTTGTCAAAGAATCTTGGGATAACACAGAGCAAGGTGAGTAATCTTAAGGTAAAGAAGGAGTTGCAGTATCCATATGAAAATTTTAAATGGCAGGAGTCATTCAAACGGATATCAAATAATGCCAGATACGAGAATGGAAAAATTCGCATTAACATACCCGATAAAAATCTTTATTACGAATTAAAGAATGAGATTGAAAAGAACGGAAGTTATGTGGATGTTCAGTTAAGTGGATCACTATTGCAGATATTGCCAGAGGATTATATAGATTTAATGGTGACTGTAGGAGAAGAGAAAGACCGAATAGCTGTCAGGAAGGATATAAAGGAAAAGCTGAAGGGGCAAAACATTGATGCGGATTATTGGGACAAAGAGCCTATCGGAGATATTTTAAAAAAAAATGCCAAATCAGTAGGAATTGAATTTTTGGCAGACCTGATCGAGAAGAATGTGCCTATAGCTGGAAAATATATAGCCCAAGCAATAAAAGACTCATTCAAATAATGGGTGGTAAAGGATACTGCAGAAAGGACGTTCTTATTGACGCAAAATTACGACTGTGATGCAATTGGATGTCAATAGAACCGATTAAAAGACATTTGAGACATTGGTGACTGGTACCAATGTGGTTAATTCTTAGAGCTGGTGAAAAGAGTAAGGAATCTGAGTATGTGTATGAGTTGGAACTATCAGAAACGTATACATTGAGTTTTGAAAATTTAGAGTAAATTAATTGACAGAATGTTAGGAGCTACAAATGTAAATTATATATATTAGGTAGCATGTATGTGATTTACTATGATTATGTAGAATAAATAGGTAGTAAAATCTGACACTGCCTTATATACTAAGGAGGTATAAATAATGTTTTGTAGGAAATGCGGAACGCAGATTGCGGATGATTCTTCATTTTGTGCACTATGTGGAACTAAAACAGTAGGTGGCATTATCGGCGAAGAATCAGCAGATGGCAGATCTAGTGAAGTGACATCAGATATAATTATTGAAAAAACGCCAGAAAATATTGATGGATATTCAGAAAATGAAAGTGTTTCATTACCTGAGGAAAAACACAAGAAGTCTTATAGTAGTAAAAAATTCAAACATCACAAAAAGTTAATAATAGTTTTAACAATTGTTGTAATTGTGGGTGTTATTGTAAGTGTTATTTTATGTTTATATAGAAGTAGTGATAGTTGTAGTGTACAGGAAGTGGTAAAGGAATATTTTAAGGGATTAGAAAAAGGTGATTCAAAGCAGATTTTTTTATCTGTAGCTCCTAAGGACGTTATGCAAGAGGTAAAAGATGCATATTATCATGATTTTTATGGTACATCTCTAAAAGACTTTTATAGTGAAAATGATAAAGCTTTTAATATTATTTATGATGTACTGAAGGAGCAAGGCAATGTTAAGTTAAATTATAAAATTATTAATATGGAAAATCTGGAAGATCTGGATAAGCTTACAGAAGATAGTGCTAAGTATGAAATATCAAATTTAGAAGACTTTCGTACAAGCATGGAAGAAAGTTTGGGTGATTATGATTTTGATGCAAGTAGGATTAAGAAGGCATATATTGCAAAAATTTCGTGGACAATTTCTATAGATGGTGAGCGTTTTGCGGGTGTAAGACAAGACATTTTTATTTACAAGTATAATAATGACTGGTATCTCATTAATGGACCTAGTATAGGAGATTTATTTTCCGCTGTTTATGATGCTGAGTATGATCATGAAACATATGATGAAATCGAGCAAGCATTAATTAGTGACGACGTCGGCCCTGGGTTTGTACATACTGCTCTATGGACTCGATGGCTGAATGAAAGTTGACATTACTAAAATTTAAAGGAAAAGTGAACAATGAATATTAAAGATTTTATGTCTGATAATAATATAAGATGTTGAGCGACGTGCTCTAATCTTCCAAAACGACGAATTAATTTCCAGCGTTTTAGAAGGGTACGCGTCATCAGCATTGCGACGCGACTACAGCTTAACTAACTACGCGTTCACAGCTTTATATGATTTCTGAAATTTAAAAAATCAGATATGGTCATGACCTTAAAAAACTAAACAAATAAAATAGTGAATGAGAAACGCCGGCACTTGCCGGCGTTTCGTGTTTATTTATAAATTTTATATTGAACTAAAATTACAATTTACATCGTCATTGCTTTGCACACTATGTAAATGAGATTACTATATAAAACAAAAGGAAAATATATGGCTGTAAAAAGGAAGGCAAAGTTATAAGCTTCCTTTCTTCCTCTTCCATACATATCGTACAATACATAACAAGCTCGTTATAAACCAGGTAAGTGCTGTCGTTCCCCAAACGGACATATATCCGATTGACAAAAGCTGAGCAAGTATAAGAGAAAATCCGATTCGTCCTACGACTTCGCAAAATCCGTTTATGAGTGTAAAGTTTACATCTCCAATACCATTTAAAAGTCCTCTTGTAAGATGTATAAGTCCCAGGAAGAAATAGAAGAGGCAGTTAAGTCTAAGACCTCTTGCAGCAATTTCTATTACCAATTCCTTGCTTACAAAAAAGCCTGCAATTACATGTGAGAAGGTTAAGAACAAAGCTGTCATCACAAGTGAAAAGCCAAGTACCATCAAAACGCACTGATGGTAGCATTTGATGATTCTCTTGTTTTTGCCTGCACCATAATTTTGTCCCGTAAAGGTTGACATTGCAGAACCGAGCGAAGCATAAGGCTGTTGGATGAGCTGTTCAACTCTCATGGAAGCAGTATAAGCAGCCATTACATTTTTACCAAAGCCATTGGCTGTTCTCTGAAGTGAAATCATTGAAACGGAAATCATTGCATTCTGAAGGGCAATAGGAAAGCCGGTGGTTACACATTTCTTGCAGATTGTTCCATCAGGGCTGATGACCTCCTTTGAAAACTTAAAGTAATTACTGCGAAGGAAAGCATAAATTATACTTGCAATAGCTGAAACACCCTGTGCAATTACAGTAGCAATTGCTGCGCCATTGATTCCCATGTTAAGACCTAGGATAAAAAATAAGTCAAGAACCACATTTATAATGCTGGAAACAATTAAAAATATAAGTGGCGTTTTTGAATCTCCGAGTGAACGCAGAATAAAAGCAATCCAGTTATAGGCAGCTACAGCAATTGTACCTGCACATGCGATTTTCATATAACCTACGGCATCCTCAAGAATTGATTCCGGTGTATTAAGCATAATGAGCAGCTGACGAGACAAAATCACCGATATTATGCTTATAACAATTGCAAATATACCGATGACATATGCAGAATTAATGATGGTCTTTTTAACCTTTTCTACATTGCCTGCGCCATATTGTTGTGCAGAAAGAATACCCGCACCTGTGCCAAGACCTAGGCAAAGTGAATAAAAAAGATATGTAATTGAGCCGGTTGCACCTACGGCAGCCAATGCATCTGAATTGATAAATTTTCCAACAATTACAGAGTCCACTACATTGTAAAGCTGTTGAAAAAGATTTCCGGCAAGCATAGGTAATGTAAATAAAACTATTGTAGAAAGCTCACTGCCGACAGTAAGGTTTTTCTCGTTGGATTTCATGATTTTAAAGTCCCTTTCCATATTTATACCAAAGGGGGATTCTATCACAAAAAAGTCAAATTGTCACGAATAGATTTTCGAATATTGAAAATAATACTTAAAGGGTGTATATTAGCCTTAATGCCACTTAGTGGCTCATCAGTAGGAGCCCAGCCTCTTACTGATGCTGAAAAGTCATGTTACTCCCAAGGCTAGACTTTTAGGGGTAACATATCACCGCTTAAGAAGCGGTGACTTTTCAAATAAGGTTAAATAAGCATAAACAGTTACTAAAAATAGAATCTTTGACAGCTTAGTTTGTTTTATAATTGGGAGAAGGAAATGTATATTAATTTATTTGCAGAAAAGTTAAATCTTAAAGAAAATAAAAGCATTAATGAAAATCAAAGGAAAATTATCGGAAAGCTTACTTTCCCAATTTTCAACAAGATAACTCTAAAAATCATAACCCTTTTGTTGATTACAATCTTTCTTCAGCCATTATTTTGTGGAAAACTTTTCGTGGCTTTTGCAGACGAGGCTTCTTTACAGGAGGACAATGACCAAAGCTTTGATACAGTAATTGAGAAGCTTCTAAGCCTGGAAGAATATTCAGAGGAATATATTTTAGAAAATGATACTGATTTTACTGCAACAGAGCTTTGCTGTATGTTTGTGCGCTCAGAGCATTATAATTCTGCAACCTGGCGATTGATGGCAGGAGTTCTTCCGGAAGACTTTGAGGACTATATAAATGAAAAAGCTTCTACACTCTTTGAACTGAGAAATGCTTATGCCATTCAGACACCAAGCGGAGATACAGTTGACTTTATTCATCTGATGGCATCTATTAACATGGCATTGGAAAAGCATGGCGATTTGGGAAGCTGGGTTGGAGATATATGTGAGCTTACGTCCGAAGCTAAACTCAAAATTGACTCAGGAGAAGACTATTATCAGTTAGCTCAAAATTTATTTAATGTAAGTAATGGAGGCAGCTTCGGTCATGCTGACTTAATAGCTGACATGGATGCTATCAATATTTATAATCTTTATAAAGAAAATAGTTTAAAGCTTGGCGATTTAATAAAGGACTACTATGGTGAGCTTAGCGAGGCTTACAGACTTCAGGATTTTTGTTATGTAAGCTTTTCGATTAAACCGGATGAAGACTTGGATTTTGAGGCATTTTATAAAAAAATTGAATCAAAATTTAATGATACATCCTTTACAAAGCTGCTTTTGACCTCACTTGATGTAGATAAAGAGGTTGACAAAGAAGCTATTGAGGCTTCCTTAAGGGTATTTTCCGAATATCTTTACAAAAATTATCCTAAAGAGGATTATCTGAATATAGACAAAACAGACAATGCTCCGACTTCGGAGAATGAGGCTTTAAATCCGTCAGATACTCAAAATTCACCTAAGCTGTTTATTTATGTCTCCAATGTTGTGAATAAAATACTAAACAGAGTAAAAGGTCTCTTCGTTTAATTTCTCTCCCAAGACGGATCATAGAAGTGATTTTCACTTCTCCATTGTCTAGGAGATATTCCAAAAATATTTTTAAAGGCTCTTGAAAAATGAAGCTGATTTTCATAGCCCACTGTAAGACCGATTTCAGCTATAGAAAGATTTGTCAGCTTCAAAAGCTCGGAGGCCTTTGTCATTCGAAAATTAATAAGAAATTCCTGAGGCGATTTGCCAAGAGCCTCACGAAATATTCTGCCAAAATAGCTACGGTTTAAACCACAGGCAGCAGCTATCTCTTCGATACTGATATCATTTTGAAAATTATGCTCTATGTAATGCATAGCCTCCTGAATGTAAAAATTACGGAGAGGATTGCCCTTTGTAATTGGTGCAAAGGTAGATGAGCGAATCAGATAGTCGATTACCATATACAGATGACCAATTAAATGAAGTGGTGAATCATTCTGATGATTAACAATATAAAGCATTTCAGATTTCATAAGCTCTGCTATGTCAATATGTCTCGCCTTGTAAATAGGATGACCAAGTGAAAATCCGGACATGGATACAGCCTCTCTTGCGCGTAGTCCGTCAAATTCAATCCATACATATTCCCATGGAATTTTATTATCAGCAATATATGTACATATCTGATCAGGGAAAATCAGAAAGCCCTGACCACTTTTAACCTGATAGGTTATTGATTCCTTTTTCTCATTTTCAGCAGTCAGTGTGCCTGTGCCGGAAAGCACAAGATGAAATAAATAGTGATTTCTGCTTGCAGGACCAAATGAGTGGGATGGAGCACACTTCTCCCATCCAAACTGATAAAGACCTAAATCTACAAAATTTTCACGTGGAAAAACAGAATAAATAACATCTCCCATAACTATCAAACCTTTCTAAGTGATTTAGTAAAAACTAAAGATTAAGTTGTAAACAGTTGGAAGGAGTTTTTTGTTTAGTTGATAAATCAAAAAACATAAATATGCTAAGCTTAAGCTGACAAAATCCAAATATTGGAAAGAACCAGTCGAATGTCTGACATCTTAATTACATAATGGCATAATTGTTTACTCATTAATCCGTACCGATATACTAAATTGTAACTACATACCTCGATTTTCATCATTATATACCAAAATGCGACATTAAATCAAGCATATAAAAGAAAAGTAGCAAAAAGGTATATTTCACAAATAAATGTGCTATTTATTAGTGGCAAAAAGGTATTTATAATGGTGCTATCAAAAATAAAGGAGAAGTTTTCATGAAAAGAAAGCATTTTACATGCCTGATGCTGACTGCATGTCTAGTGGCAGCGCAGCTTGGCACTACAGGCTGTTCTAACTCGTCCAAGGATGGTGTTATTGAAATTGAGATTGTACAGTATAAGCCTGAAGCAGCATCATATTTTCAGGAACTAGAGGATGAATTCAATGCAACTCATGACAATATACATCTTACAATCAGCTCCCCTAATGATGCAATGACAATCTTAAAAACGAGATTTATCAGAGAAGATTATCCGGACATCATAGGCATTGGTGGAGACATTAACTATTCATACTTTGTCGATGCAGAGATACTTGCTGATGTATCCGATTATCCGGGACTTAGTGATATTAATCAGGCATATATTGACATTGATGAATCACTTGAGCTTGTACCTACGGAGGGAACCTATGGCATTCCTTATGCGGCAAATGCAGCAGGTATTCTCTATAACAAAGACATGTTTGAAAATAATGGTTGGGAAATACCGGAAACCTGGGATGAATTTTTGAGCCTGTGCGATAAAATTCAGGCTTCAGGTACACAGCCATTTTACTTCGGCTTCAAGGATACCTGGACCTGTCTGGCACCATGGAATGCAATGGCAGTTGAACTTGCACCTAGCGACTCTGCAAAGCAGGTTAATTCCGGAACAACAACCTTCAGCACTCTCTATCGTGAAACTGCTGAAAAATATCTTCAGATTCTCCAGTATGGTCAAAAGGATCCGTTCGCTTATGGCTATAACGATGCATGTACAGCATTTGCAAGAGGTGAATCAGCAATGTATACCATTGGAAGCTATGCCATCTCACAGATTCTCTCAGTTAACCCTGACATGAACATAGGCTCCTTTGTTATGCCGGCAGCAGATTCTGCTTCAGACAGAACACTTAACTCAGGAATTGACCTTCAGTTCTGTGTAACAGAGTCTTGCAAAAATAAAGAGGCAGCTTATGAGGTACTTGACTTCCTGCTTGAAAATGAAAATGTACAGAAATATATTGATGACCAGATTTCAATTCCTTGTAAAACCGGTGATTTTGAAATCAATTCAATGCTTGATGGCATGAGTGACTTCATTGACAGCGGAAACATGACCGACTTCCAGGATCATTATTATCCATCAGAAATGTCAGTTGATGCACAGCTTCAGACCTTCCTTATCAACAAGGATGTAGATGCATTCCTGACAAAATTTGATTCAGACTGGCAGCGTTACAATCGTGACATAATCAGAATGGTTCAGGAGTACGAAGCTAAAAACGGGAAGGAGTAGTAAAATAAAATGAAAAACGACAGCAAAAGAACTTATTTAATGATTACAATTCCAATTCTGGCATTATTTGTATGCTTCAATACCATTCCTTTAATTCGTGGTGTAATTTACAGCTTTACGAATTTTAGGGGCTTCGGAAGCTATGACTGGGTTGGATTTAGAAATTATATTGATTTGTTTTCAGATGAAAGAGTAGGAAAATCCTACTGGTTTACATTTAAGCTCGCAGTTGTTACTACAATTGTAGTAAATGTTATAAGCCTTATTTTGGCTCTTGCATTAAATAGTCACATAAGAGCAAAGAGCTTTTTCAGAGGAGCATATTTCCTTCCAAACATACTTGGTGCACTTGTAGTAGGTTATATTTTTAATTACTTTTTCACCTATCTTCTTCCTGCATTTGCAAAAATGGTTGGAGTTGAAGCACTTCAGTCAAGTATACTTTCCAGCACAAAGCTGGCTTGGATTGCAATAATGATTGTCTGTGCATGGCAGGCAATAGCAATGAATACGATTATATATATATCAGGTCTGCAGACAGTACCTGAGGATGTTTATGAAGCCGGAGACTTAGATGGAGCGACAGGCTGGAAGAGGTTCAGACATCTTACATTCCCATTGATAATTCCATTTTTCTCCATTAACATGGTACTTTGCATTAAGAATTTCCTGATGGTATTCGATCAGATTATGGCATTGACAAAGGGTGGTCCTGCACAGAGCACAGAGTCAATTTCCTATTTGATTTATAACAATGGTATGTCAGGCGGACAGTTTGGCTTCCAGAGTGCAAATGCAGTAGTATTCTTTATTGTTATTGTAATTATATCAGTAGCACAGATGAAAATTACCGGTCAGAAGGAGGAGCAGCTATGACAGTTAAAAAGACAAATTGGCCTGTTATGATATTACTTATATTAGGCCTGTCAACAATAATTTTTCCACTTTATATGACAATAGTAATTGCCTTTAAGCAGCCATCCGAAATGACTAACAGCATCAAAGGTATTTTATCACTTCCAAAATCCTGGAGCTTAAGCAATTTTAAAGAAGCAATGGAAGTAACTGATTTCTGGCGTTCACTCGGAAACAGTCTTTTGATTACAGCTGTAACCGTTATATTGTCAATAGTTATCCATTCATTAATGGGTTATGCAATAGGACGAAATAAAAAGAAGAGCAAATTTTATAACTTTGTATATCTCTTTATTGTAAGTGGTATGTTTGTACCATTTGCAATCCTCATGATGCCACTTGCAAAGCAGACAGCTGAGCTTCATATAGCTAACTGGTTTGGTGTTGTATTACTTTATGTAGTATTTTATATGCCTATAAATATATTGCTTTATTCAGGATATCTGGTAAATATACCTATGGCACTTGAAGAGGCAGCAAGGGTAGATGGTTCATCAACCTGGAGAACCTATTGGAAAATTATATTCCCAATAATGAAGCCAATGCATGCGACGGTAGCAGTTTTAACAGCCTTGTCAGTATGGAATGACGTTATGACACCACTCGTAATTCTTGCAGGCTCTGGTACAAACACACTGCCACTTGCACAGCTTAATTTCCAGACACAGTTTGGTACAAACTATAATCTTGCATTTGCTTCTTATCTTTTATCATTAGTACCAATATTGGTATTTTATGTAATCTGTCAGAAGCAGATACTGAATGGTGTTGTAAATGGTGCAGTAAAGTAAAGAAAAAAGGAGAGACAAAAATTGGCTGTAAAATATCAAGAGGATTCAAATATATTTACGCTTGAAACAAAAAATTCATCTTATCAGATGAAGATTGATAAATTTGGTTTTTTGATACATTTATATTACGGCGCAAAGATTAAAGGAACTGCCGAGCATGTACTTACCTACTATGACAGAGGCTTTTCCGGCAATCCTTATGATGTTAAGGATGACAGGACCTACTCGCTGGATGTACTCCCACAGGAGTACCCAACCTATGGAGTTGGCGATTATAGAAGTAGCGCTCTGATAATCAGAAATTCAAATGGATCAGAAGCCTGTGATTTACGATATGTCAGACATGAAATAATTAAGGGAAAGTATGGCCTCAGTGGACTTCCTGCAGTATTTGCAGGAGGTGATGAGGCTGAAACCCTAAAGCTGATTATGGAGGACAGAGTCAGTGGAGTACAGGTAGTACTGTATTATGGAGTCCTGGAAAATGAAGATATCATAACGAGAAGTGTTCAGATACTTAATACAGGCGAAAATGAAATTGTAATTGAAAAGGCTGCATCAGCCTGCCTGGATTTTATTTATGGCGATTATGATTTGATTAGCTTTAGCGGACGTCATTGCATGGAAAGAAATTATGAAAGACGACCAATATTACATTCTAATAATGTAATCGGAAGCAGACGAGGAACCTCTAGCCATCAGCATAATCCGGGAGTAATAATTGCAGATAAAAATACTACTGATTATTTCGGAGAATGTTATGGAATGCTTTTTGTTTACAGTGGCAATTTTGCCATGGAGGCAGAAAAAGACCAGTATGAACAGACCAGAGTGCTGATAGGTCTTCAAAGAGAGCTTTTACATTATCCTTTAGCAAAAAATGAAAGCTTTATTGTTCCCGAGACAATTTTAAGCTATTCTAATAAAGGAGTCAGCGAGCTCTCAGCAAATTATCACAAGTGTATACGAAAGCATATTTGCAGAGGCAAGTATGCTAATCAGCCAAGACCGGTTCTTATTAACAGCTGGGAGGCAGCATATTTTGATTTCACCGGCGAAACAATTATCAACCTGGCAGAAGAAGCTGCTGAACTTGGAATCGACCTTGTCGTTATGGATGATGGCTGGTTTGGAAAAAGGGATGATGACAACTCAGGTCTTGGTGACTGGGTAGTAAATGAAAAAAAGCTAGGCATGACTTTGGCAGAGCTTGTTAAAGAGGTTAACAAAAAGGGCGTTAAATTTGGTATATGGATTGAACCGGAAATGGTCTCTGAGGATAGTGATTTATATAGGACTCACCCTGACTGGGCACTTCAGATTCCTGACAGAAATCCGGTGCGCTCGAGAAACCAGCTGGTGCTTGACTTCTCCAGAGAGGATGTCAGAAATCATGTCTTTCAACAAATTTGCGATGTCTTTGATAATGTAAATATTGAGTATGTAAAGTGGGACATGAATCGAAGCATTACCGATTTTTATTCTGCAAGAAATGTTCAGGGCAAGGTTGCCTATGACTACGTACTCGGTGTCTATGATTTTATGGAGAAGCTGCTAAAAAGATATCCTGACATTCTTTTGGAAGGCTGTAGTGGCGGAGGCGGAAGATTTGACGCAGGTATGCTTTATTATTCACCTCAAATCTGGTGCAGTGACAATTCCGATGCAGTAGACAGACTGAGAATACAGTATGGAACTTCATTTTTCTATCCACCATCGACAGTTGGCTCACATGTATCGGCTGTTCCCAATCATCAGACGGGAAGAAATACCAGCCTGAATACAAGAGCTGTAGTGGCAATGGCAGGAATTTTCGGCTATGAGTTATCACTTGGAAAGCTAAGCCAAAATGAAAAGAATGAGATAAAGAAGCAGATAGTTAAATATAAGAAATATTCAGAACTGATTTTAAATGGAAACTATTACAGACTCTCAAATCCGTTTGATGGTGAATTTGGAGCCTGGGAATTTGTATCACCTGATGCTAAAAGGGTTCTTGTAAGTGCAGTAATGCTGGAAATTCATGGTAACATGACAGTAAGCCATGTTAAGCTTAAGGGATTAAAGCCGGATTATCTCTACAAGGAAGAAAGAAGTGGCAAAGCTTACTACGGTTCGGTGCTTATGAATGTCGGACTGCCACTCCCAAGAGAAATGGGTGAGTATCCTGCCTATCAGCTGGCTTTTGATGTGGAGGTAAATTGATTTGAACAAGGCTTTAGTAAAAAAAAGACTTAGTGATTTTTTTGAAAATGAAATGCCTAAGGTTACCGAGGTAAAGCAGGAGGATATGCCCAAAAGCTTTGTTAAGATAAAGGGCGACCTTCCTCAAAGAGCAGAGCTTATAATCAATGAGCTTGTCAGGCTTTTACCTGAGAATGAGGAAAAATTTGGTGAGGAAAAGACGGTTATTACCATTTGTGGAGGCTCAGGAGTTGGAAAAACCAGCATAGCTGCAATAATATCCTATGTCTTAAAACAGGTAGGAATAGGCTGCTATACCCTCTCAGGAGATCATTATCCTCGAAGAATACCGGAATATAATGATGCTGAAAGACTCTGGCTCTTTAGAGAAAATGGTATGCGAGAGTTGGCAGCTGAAGGACTTTATTCAAGGGCAACAGCTGCTGCAATAAATCGGTTACAAAAGGCAAATGAGGATGCTAATCCAAAAAACATAGATACTCTTCCGGAGTTGAAAACTTATCTGAAGGGCGGAAGAAAAGGTCTTGAAGCTTACCTTGGTACCCCACATGAGCAGAATTTTGATGAAGTAAATAAAATTATATCGGATTTTAAAAATGGGAGTGAAAAGCTCTGTCTTAGACGCATGGGCAGAAAAATAGATGAGATAAGCTATGAAATAACAGACTTTAAAAATGTAAATGTATTGCTTATTGAGTGGACTCATGGCTTTAGTGATTATCTTAAAGGAATTGATATGCATGTTCTGTTAAACAGTACACCTGCTGAAACGCTGGCCTTTAGAAAAGCCCGTAACCGAGATGGAAATATTGACAGCCCGTTTACTTCACTTGTACTGGATATCGAACAAAGGCTCTTAATTAATCAGGCATCCAAGGCAGATATTATATTATCGCGTGATGGAAAACTGATAAGTCATGATGAGTATGACAGGCTGATGGAAGAAGGAGGTCTAAATGACTAGAAGCAAATATGTAGATAATGGGCCGATGCTTAATGCTTACCCTGACAGCTTGGGAGGCAAATTGTCAGACATAGCCACACTTTTAGGCAAAAAAGAATTTGAGGATGTTTTTCAATCCTTTTATATTCTGCCAAGCCTTTATCATTCTGACCTGGACAGAGGCTTTTCGGTAATAGATTATGGAATAAATGAAGAGCTTGCTGACAGGGAGGATTTAGAAAAATTAAAGGCTGAGGGCTTAAATCTCAAGCTTGATTTTATACTAAATCATGCGTCGGTCCGCTCAATGCAGTTTCAGGATCTTGTTAAAAATGGAGAAAAATCTAAGTACAGGGATTTCTTCATTGACTGGAATAAATTTTGGCAGGGCTTTGGTGAAATGACAGAGGAGGGCTATATTCAGCCTGACCAAAAGCTTATTGAAAATATGTTTTTTAGAAAACCCGGCCTTCCAATTCTTATGGTTCAATTTCCTGATGGAAGAAAGGTACCTTACTGGAATACCTTTTATCAGGAAATTAAATATGCCGAAGATGGAACGGTGGAATCGTATAGTGGACAAATGGATCTCAATATAAAATCTCAGCTGGTATGGGATTTTTACGACGATACCTTAAAAACTCTCTCAGACTATGGCGCAAAAATTGTACGTCTGGATGCCTTTGCCTATGCACCTAAGGAGGTAGGCAAAAAGAATTTCCTAAATGAGCCTGATACCTGGGAGCTTTTAAACGAAGTTCAGATGCTGGCAGATAAATATGGTCTTGAGCTTTTGCCGGAAATTCATGCTACCTATGAAGAAAAAATTTATGAACTGCTTTCTCAAAAAGGTTACATGACCTACGATTTCTTTTTGCCGGGACTTATAATTGACGCAATTGAACGAAAGTCCGGTGTACTACTTGAGCGGTGGGCGAGAGAGCTTACCGAGAAAAAGATTAGAACCGTAAATATGCTTGGATGTCATGACGGTATTCCTCTTTTAGACTTAAAGGGATTACTTTCTGAAGCTGAAATTGGTACCTTGATAGATACAATTGTTAATCGTGGTGGTTATGTTAAAAATCTTCATGGACAAAAAAATACTTATTATCAGGTAAATGCAACCTATTTCAGTGCGCTGGGAGAAGATGAAAGGAAGCTTCTTCTTGCAAGAGCCATTCAGCTGTTTATGCCTGGAAAACCTCAAATCTGGTATCTTGATTTGTTCGCAGGTAAAAATGATTATGCTGCCGTAGAGGCCGCAGGCGCTGGTGGGCATAAGGAAATTAATCGTACAAATCTTTCAAATGAAGCAATAGCAGAGAAACTTTCTACAGATGTAGTCCAAAAACAGCTTGAGCTACTTCGTTTTAGAAATACCTGCCAGGCTTTTGGCTTTGATGCAAAAATGACTATAGAGAATGAAGGCTCTAAGCTTAGAATTGCCTGGGAAAATAATGGCTGTAGGGCAGAGCTTGAGGCTGATTTTGAAACTTATTGCTATGAGATTCATAAAAAGTGATGAGTATAATTCAAAGTTAATATTTGAATCTTCTTGACATTTTTTAATAAAACATTTAGAATTACAAAGACTGTGAAAATGTGTAAGTAGTTTATGGATAAGCAATCCCCAGAGAGTTCATGCAGCCTGCTGAGAGCATGTTCGATTGCCTGTAGATGAATTTCAGCATTGGAGTCTTTCGTGAAAGCGAATGTATTTGCTGCATTAAAGCAAGCTAAAGAGCAGAAGGAAAAATGTATCCTCTGAATTTGGGTGGTACCGCGGAATAGAATTTCGTCCCATGGCAATTTATTGTCATGGGATTTTTTTTGACAAGATAAAAATATAAAGAAAGCAGGTAAGACTATGAGTAACCTAACAGATAATCTTTCAGCCCTTAGGGCTAAGATTGAAACTGAGCTTAAGGATTTAAAAAATTCAAAAGAGCTTTATGATTTCAAAAATGTTTATATTGAAGGAAAAAAGAGTAAAATCAGTGAGCTCATGAAGGAAATGAGAAATCTTGCCCCTGAAGAAAGAGCAGGATATGGAAAGTCAGTTAATGAATTAAAGGAATGGGCTGTTGCACGTTTCTCAAAGATGGAAGAAGAAATGAAGGAACGCGAGCTCATGGCACGCTATGAACAGGAAAAGATTGACTATACACTTCCTGCCCAGCCGGCTGCAATCGGAAACCTTCATCCAATTACACTTGTAAGAAATCAGCTCATTGACATATTTTCAGGCATGGGCTTCGAGGTTTTTGAAGGAACTGAAATTGAGACAGATTATTATAACTTCACTGCATTAAATACACCACAGGATCATCCTGCAAGAGATATGCAGGATACCTTCTATCTCTCACCTGAGTTTCTTCTTAGAACTCAGACCTCAGCAGGACAGATTCATGTAATGGAGAACAAAAAGCCTCCAATTAAGATTTTGTCACCGGGTAAGGTATTCCGTTCAGATGATGATGCAACTCATTCACCTATGTTCAGTCAGATGGAAGGACTTGTAGTAGATAAAGGAATTACACTTTGCGACCTTAAAGGAATGCTTGATGTATTCGTAAAGAAAATTTACGGAGAGGGAACCAAGACAAGACTCAGACCTTCTTATTTCCCATTTACAGAGCCATCTGTAGAAGTTGACTGCAGCTGCTTTGAATGTGGCGGTAAGGGCTGCAGCCTCTGTAAAGGCACCGGTTGGATTGAAATTCTTGGTGCCGGTGTTGTAAACAAAAAGGTTCTTGAAAATTGTGGCATCGATTCAGAAGAGTACAGTGGCTTTGCATTTGGTATCGGTATTGAACGTACTGCAATGCTTAAGTATGGAATCAATAACATTAAGACACTGTTTGGCTCAGATTTAAGAGTATTACAGCAGATTAATGAGAAATAATAAATGCGGAGGTAAATAAAATGTTAGTTCCACTTAGTTGGTTAAAGGACTATGTAGATATAGATGTTACACCGGATGAATTAGAGAAAAAATTATTCGATGGTGGCTTTGAAGTAGAAGAAAAATATGAACTTGGCAAGGATATCAGTGGAGTTGTAGTAGGTCTTGTAGAAAGCTGCGAGCCTATTCCGGAAACACATCTTTCTGTTTGTCAGGTAAATGCAGGAGCACATGGCACAATGCAGGTTTGTTGTGGTGCTGATAATGTAAAGGCCGGCGGAAAGTTTCCTCTTGCACTTGTTGGAGCAACAGTTTATGCAACTGCAAAGGACCATAAGACCGTTGAAGGAGTTATGACAATCAAGAAAGGAAAGCTTCGTGGCTATGAATCCCAGGGTATGCTTTGCTCCGGTGTTGAAATCGGACTTGATGAAGATCTTTATCCGGGTGCTGGCTATAATGGACTTCTTGTTCTTCCGGAAGCTTCAGTACCGGGCGAGGATGTAAAGCCTATCGTTGGTCTTGACGATTGGATGTTTGATATCGCGCTTACTGCCAACAGACCTGACTGTCAGAGTATTCTCGGTATCGCAAGAGAAGTATCAGCCATGCTTGAAAAGCCTTTAAAGATGCCTGCAACAGACTATACCGAAACAGAGGTTAAGAAGGAAGGCTTCTCAGTTGAAGTTCTGGCTCCGGACCTTTGCCCACGATATAGTGCACACTATGTTTATGATGTTAAAATGGCAGAATCTCCAGCTTGGATGAAGCGTCGACTTGCCCTCGTAGGAATTAATTCAATTTCAAATATCGTAGATATTACAAACTATGTACTTAAAGAAATTGGACAGCCTATGCATGCATTTGACTGCTCTTATCTTGAAGGCAATAAAATTCAGGTAAGACGTGCTAATGAAGGAGAAAAGATTGTTACTCTTGATGAACAGGAATATGTAATGAATCCTAATAATCTCGTTATCTGTGATGGCGTAAAGCCGGTATGTATTGCAGGTGTAATGGGAGGACTTAATTCAGAAATAAGAGAAACAACTAATGAGGTTATGTTTGAATGTGCAAAATTTGCACGTGACAGCGTAAGAAAGACCTCAAGAGCACTTGGTAAGAGCTCAGATTCAAGTGCAAGATATGAAAAAGGTGTAGATGAGTATTCTACTGTTTTAGGAATGAAGAGAGCACTTCATCTTATCGAAGAGCTCGGCTGTGGTAAGGTTTCCTCAACACATTGTGATGTAAATACAGGAAATTCAATTGAGCCAAAGCCAATGACAGTAAGCATTGCAAAGGTTAATGGTGTTCTTGGAATTACCGTTCCGACAGATGATATCATCAGAATAATGAAGAACCTCAACTTCTCTCCGGAGGTAAATGGAGATGCACTTACAATTCATGTACCTGCTTATCGTGAGGATATGCTTCCAGAGGGCGAAAATGATGTTGAGAGATATCCGGATGTTGCCGAGGAAGTAATCAGAATGTATGGCTACGATCATGTAGAGTCACATTTTATGCCGGCTGCACAGGTTACAATGGGCGGATATAATAAACAGCAGAGAGGCGAGCTTGCACTCAAGAAAATGCTTTGTTCAATGGGAATAAATGAATGTATGCATTATTCCTTCTTCTCACCTGCTGATCTTGATCTTTTAAAATTCCCGGCTGATGCACCTGAAAGAAATGCGATTAAGATTATGAATCCAATCAATATAGATCTTTCATTAATGAGAACTACACTTGCAGCATCAATGGTAAATGCAATTTCAAGAAATGAGAAAAATGGTATTCTTGAAGGAAGACTTTTTGAAACAGCTAAAATTTTCATTCCTAAGTCACTTCCACTTACAGAATATCCAGATGAAAGACAGACACTTTGCGTTGGTATTTTCGGAAGCAGTGAAAACTTCTTCGATATGAAAGCAATAGCAAATACAATCGCTGCAAGCCTTGATATTCATTTTGACTATGCACCAATTCAGAAGAGCTTTACACATCCATACCAGACAGTATCAATCAGCTGCGAGGGTGATGAAATAGGTTATTTTGGTAAGCTTGCTTATGATATTCAGAATAAACTTAACATGCGTACCTCTGCATTTATTATGGAAATCGACCTTGAGCTTCTTTCAAAGCTCTACGGAAAGAAGAGAACCTTCAATCCACTTCCTAAATTTGCAGAAGAAAAGCGTGACCTTGCACTTATCATGGATAAAGAAATTACCTTTGGTCAGGTTGAAGAGTGCATAAGAAATGCATGTAAATATGTAAAGGAAGTTAAGCTTTTTGATGTCTATGAAGGTGGTCAGATTCCTGCAGGTAAGAAGAGCATGGCTTATACAATTACCTTTGCACCAAAGGAAGAAGCCTTTGATTCAGAGAAAGTTCAGAAGTTTGTTGATAAGATTCTTTCAAAGCTTCAGACAGAGCTTAATATTGAACTTAGAGCATGATGTAACCTTAACTGAAAAGTCCAGTGACACCCCAAAGTCTAACTTTAGGGGCTACTGGACTTTTCAGCATCAGTAGGAGGCTGGACTCCTACTGATGGGCCACGAAGTGGCCTTAAGGTTATGAGCAAGTAGCGAAGCGGATTGCGAATATCTGCTTTGATACTTAACTGGACTTTTGTTATGAAAATTCTTAATATAGCTAAAAATGTCGAAAAAACGGCTAATTTTGACATTTGAAATTATTTGTATTGTGTTTTGGTCTATACCTATGTTAGAATACAGCTTATAAAGGGAAATTTGTTCGATTGAACAGCTGATAATTGCAAATGATTGAACGTTTGCAGATTGATTTTTACGGAGGTAGAGAATGAAAGACAGAATATTAGCCATTCTATTAAGATGTCTGGCACCAATAGTAATAATAGCTTTGCTTGTGGTTTGTGCATTTTTAAAGGTTGATGTTGGCACTGATGGTTACACCGTTACTTTTGATTCAGCGGATAATGTTTATGAGGAAGGCTGGTGTACACAAAGCTTTGATATAAATCCAAGCACAACGCTTATGGAAGCAGAGTTTAATTTTTCAGGAACTCTTACTGAAGGAACCTTGAAGATTGAGCTTTATGATAATAATGATAATCTTCTAAAAAGCTGGAGTTACAATGCAGGCGAGTCTGTAAGCGACTCTTATGATATTAAGCTCGACAAATATGGTGATGGAAAATATTATCACTATACCTGCACGTTCACTCAGAATGCTAAGGGAAATCTTGATTTAAGCAACAAAAATTATGCTTATCTCTATAAAAAGCTTATCGGATAAGCTTACTATTGGATTAATAAAATAATGAAAAATTTTTAAAACCTGAGCCATGAAGTGGCCTTAAGGTTATATTTTGAAATTTTGACCCCTCTTCTGCTAATAACAGAAAAGGGGTCTTTTTAGGAGTACTTATGAAAAAAAGCCTTACTGAGGGAAGTATTGCAAAAACTTTGATATTTTTCGCAATTCCATATTTGCTGGCTGCCTTTATGCAAAGCTTTTATGGAATGGTAGATTTGTATGTGGTGGGAAAATTTAATACTGCAATCAGCACAAATGCAGTATCCATAGGCAGCCAGGTAATGCATATGATTACGGTGATTATTGTAGGTCTTGCAATGGGAACTACCGTAGTGACAGGACGTTCTATAGGAGCACATGATGAAAAATCAGCGACGCAAACAGTTAGAACGTCTATTATCTTTTTTGCATTGCTTGCCTTAGCATTTACCGTAGCTCTTGAATTATTTACAGGACAGATTGTCGACTTGATGCTTACACCGACAAAATCAAGGATAGAAACTATTAAATATCTCAGAATCTGCTTTGCGGGAATACCCTTTATCGTAGGTGTAAATCTTATTAGTGCAATTTTTCGTGGAGCCGGTGATTCAAAAAGCCCAATGTGTTTTATTGGAATAGCCTGTATTGTAAATATAATTCTTGATTTTATTTTTGTCGGAAGCCTTTCAATGGGAGCTTCAGGAGCAGCTGCAGCAACTATTATCGGACAGGCAGTAAGTGTCTTAATATCGCTTCTTGCAATTAAAAAAATGGGACCTGGCTTTAATTATTCAAGGACTGATGCAAGGCTGGACAAAAAAACACTTTCTGAGGTGTTAAAGGTAGGAATACCAATTGCTGCTCAGGATGGATTTGTACAGATTGCTTTTATGGTGATAACGGTTATTGCGAATAGTCGTGGATTTATAGCATCTACTTCAGTGGGAATTGTGGAAAAGCTGATAAGCTTTATGTTCTTAGTTCCCAGTGCCTTTTTGTCTGCTATTTCAGCCATAACAGCTCAAAATGTTGGAGCAGGAAAGACCTATAGGGCAGAAAAGTCCTTGAAAATTGGAATAGCAGTAACTATAACCTATGGACTTATTTGCGCAACCTATAATCAGTTTTTGCCGGAAACACTTATCGGACTATTCACAAAGGATAGTGAGATACTGGCGGCCGGCTGCGATTACATGAAATCCTATAGCTTTGATTGTGTATTTGCTGCAATTCATTTTTGCTTTAGCGGGTATTTTTGTGGAAGTGGACGCTCAGGCTTGTCATTCATACATAATATTGCATCGATATTACTCGTAAGAATACCGGGAGCATATCTTACAGCAAAGCTTTGGCCTAAGACACTTTATCCGATGGGATGGGCGGCACCTCTCGGCTCATTGCTTTCAGCAATTTTATGTATTGTTTTCTATAGAGTATTTTATAGAAATGCTTCCAATAATGCTTAAAAAATTAAGCAATTACAGAATTAACAGTTGTTTGTTACACTAAATAATGGTATATTATAAGAAGTAGGAATTTTTTTATTGGATTATGGGAATTGAAAAGTAGTTTAAGCTGTCAATTGTGGGAGTAATTGACTCTATTGGAGAAAGAATATGCAATCTAATATTAAACCCTGCCTTTTAGTAGTTGATGACGTTGAGCTCAACAGAGACATGATGTACAGCATACTGAAAGACAGTTATGAAGTAATTGAAGCGGAGAATGGTAAAAAAGCAATTGAACTTATCGAAGAGAAAATAGGTGAGCTTGATCTTGTGATTTTGGATCTTATTATGCCTGAGGTAAGTGGAATTGAAGTTTTACAGGTTATGAATGACAGAAAGTGGATAAAGAAGCTTCCTGTAATTGTTGCCTCGGCTGATCTTGATCAGGATACCATTGATAAATGTTTTAGTCTGGGTGTCCTTGATTATTTTACCCAACCTCTTAATACCACAGTTCTGTTGAACAGAATAAAAAATGTAATTACGGTTCAGAAAAAGCAGTCAAATGATTTTGAAGATGCCGTAACTATGCTTTCAAATATTTATATTGCGATGATGAAGGTTGATTTGACCAATAATTTCTATGAAAATATTGGTGGAAGGAGCTTTTGGCGATTTTCTAATGCCAGCAATCCAAATTTCTTTACCGACTTACATCAATACGCGGAAGCAGGCAATGTTCATAAGGACGATTTAAAGAAGTTTTATAAATTCTTTGATACAACAAACATCCTTAGAGCTTTAGAATCAGGTGAAAAGTATCTTACCTTAAGATTCAGAAGAAAGCATGAAGACGAATTCCGATGGACACTTATTGAATTTGTTCCAAGTACTGAATTCTCTGAAAGAAGTCTTGTGCTGGTTATGTATGTCAGAGATGTTCATGAAGAATATCTCAAGCAGTTAGAAGCTCTTGCAAAATCAAGCAGCAATGCAATCGGTCTTTGCTATTGTAATTTGTCAACAGACAAAATCATTGCCGGCGATGGTGACTATGATAATTTGAGAATCAGTCAGCACAGTAATTCTGTTACTCAGATGATTGAGGATGTGACTGAAAATTGTCCGACCGAGCAGGGAGCGATTAAATATTACAATACCTTTATGCCTGAAAACCTCATTCAGAAATTTAAGAATGGAGAAACAAAGGTTACACTTGAGCACACCTACATAATAAAGGGTGACTATAGAATTTATATGCGAAGTGAAGCAAGAATGGTATTAGATTCCATGAGCGGAGATATTCTTTGCCATTATTATGCTTTCGATATAACAGAAGAGTATCTTGATAAGGTGCTTCCTGAGCTGCTTTATGAAAAGGATTACAGCTTCGTTGGAATTATAAATGCAATTAACGGTACGATGATGATAAGAAAGCTTGGAATAGCTGATCCGGAAGAAAAGCTTCCACTCTATAAAATTTTATCATATCAACAGACAGCACTTGTGCTTGCCCAAAATTATATTCCTGTAGAAGAACGTGAAAAATTCATGACAAATACAGACAGCTCATATATATTAGGAAAGCTTGAACATTCTGACTCTTTTGAATTTAACATAACAATGGATGACGGAAGAGGCTCTTTTAGAGTTAAAAAATTCCGTTATATGTATTTCCAAAAGACAACAGGTGACATTTTGTGTACCTCAGAGGATGTTACAGATATCTCAGAGCATGATATAGTTACCGATGGCCTAAACCGCCGAGGCTTTGCGCGTGCAGTAGAGACAATCTTTAACAATGGCTCACCGGATGAAGAATACGATGTAATGTATTTTGACATCAATGGACTTAAGGCTGTAAATGAGCTTTTTGGAATTAATGGTGGCAATAAGGTTATCAGACATATGTATCAGCTGATAAAAAATTCCGAATTAAAGCCACTTGTAGTTGCAAGAGCCAGCTCAGATCATTTTATTGCGCTTGTAAGAAGAGAAAATGTTCAGCCTGAAAAGATTATTGCCATTTGCTCCGACAGATATATTGCAGGCAGTAAAACCATAACAATTTATCAGCGCTGTGGTATTTATGAAATAGAAGATAAAGAGCTTGGAGTCAATGCAATGGTGGATCGTGCCAAGCTTGCAATTTCTCATGTAACTAATGAGTATGCAAAGCCTTATGCATATTATTCCAACCAGATGAGTGAAAAGTACTTTGATCACAATGAGTTAGTCGGTATAGTATCGGATGCACTTTCAAATGACGAATTTAAGACTTATTTCCAGCCAATCTTTTCAGCAAAGACAAGAAAGGTTGCCGCGGCAGAAGCCTTAATAAGATGGCAGCATCCTACAAAAGGTATGATTTCACCTGGTGTATTTATTCCGGGACTCGAAGAAAGTGGTCATATCTCCCAGGTTGATATTTTTGTTCAGCAGCAGGTTAGAGAATGTCTACAGAGACGTATAAGTGAAGGGAAATTTGTTGTACCTGTTTCTGTCAATCTCTCAAGAATGGATTTCCTTGATGAGGAATTTATGAAGCAGATTATAAATGATGTCAAGGACGCAGGAGATATGAAGGAATTCTATCGCTTTGAGGTTACTGAATCCTCCTATGTCTCTCTGGCTGAAAATAACATAGACACACTTGGCTCCATTAAAAAGATGGGTGCAAAGATACTTATTGATGATTTTGGAAGTGGTTATTCCTCTTTCAATACGATTTCAGAATATGATTTTGATGTTATCAAGATAGATATGGGTTTTGTAAAAAAGATTGGTTCTGATCCAAAGGTTGAAAAAATAATCAGATCCATGATTACAATGTCTCATGAAATTGGTTCTGAGGTAGTTGCTGAAGGTGCTGAAACAGAAGAGCAGGTTAATTTCCTTACGGAAAATGGCTGCGATTATATTCAGGGCTATTACTTCTCAAAGCCGGTTTCAATGGCAGAATTTGAAAAGCTTCTTGATGAACAGCAGGCAGCGGAAGAATAAATGAGAGAAAGGAATGGTAACTGTAATGGCTGAATTTATACTTTCTTGCTGTTCTACAGCTGATTTAAGTAAGGATTACTTTGAAAAAAGAGACATCAAATATGTCTGCTTCCATTTTGAACTTGGTGGTGTTGACTATTTGGATGATTTGGGCGTATCTGTTCCACCTGCCACACTTTATAAAAAGATGCTTGAAGGTGCAAATACTAAGACATCTATGGTTAGCATCGGCGAATATAAAGAGTTTTTTGAGCCTTTTTTGGCAGCAGGTAAGGATATTTTACATCTTACGCTTTCTTCAGGAATCTCAGGCTCTTATAATTCAGCAATAATAGCAAAAGAGGAGCTTAGTGCAGCTTATCCAAATAGAAAAATTTACATTGTAGATTCACTAGCTGCTTCAAGTGGCTTCGGACTTTTAATGGATAAATTGGCAGACCTTCGTGATGACGGTAAAACTATTGATGAGGTTTATAATTTTGCTTTAAGCAGGAGACTTAATCTAAATCATTGGTTCTTTTCAAGTGATTTAACCTTCTATATCAGAGGTGGCAGAGTTACAAAGGCTGCCGGACTCGTGGGTACTGTACTTAAAATTTGTCCTCTGCTTAATGTCGATTTTGAAGGAAGACTTATTCCTCGAGAAAAGGTTCAATCCAAAAAGCGAGTAATTAAAAGAATAACCGAAAAGATGGTTGAAAATGCGATAAATGGTACTGATTATTCTGATAAATGCTTTATCAGCCATTCAGAATGTTACGAGGATGCACGTGCTGTTGCAGACATAATTGAACAGAGCTTTCCAAAGCTAAAGGGTAAGGTTGAGATATTCAATATCGGAGCTACAATCGGAAGCCATACAGGACCGGGAACCGTTGCACTATTTTTCTGGGGCAATAAAAGAGTTGATTAGGAGTAACATGAAATGAACATAAAAGAAGAGGCTGCCAAATTAAAGGCGGATGCATCAAAGCTTGCGGCAACCACTGCAGATGAAAGAAATAAAGCACTGAAAAATATTGCTTTACAGCTATCAGCTCATAAAGCTGAAATTTTTGATGCAAATAAAAAAGACATGGAAGATGCCAAAGCATTGGGAATTCAGCCATCGGTTATGAAAAGACTGAAATTTGATGAAGCAAAGCTTCAGGATTGCCTGAAAGGAATAAATCAGCTTATTGGCCTCGAAGATCCAATTGGGAAGGTGCTTTTGGCACGAGAGCTTGATGAAGATTTAAAGCTTTACCGAATTTCCTGTCCAATTGGTGTAATAGGTGTGATTTTTGAAGCAAGACCTGATGCGATGATTCAGATTTCCTCACTTTGCCTTAAAAGTGGGAATTGCGCCATTTTAAAGGGCGGAAAAGAAACTGCAGCTACCAACAAAGCAATTTTTAGTGTGATTTATAAAGCCTGTGTCGAGGCAGGAATGCCTCAGGGCTGCATGCTTCAGGCAGAGCTTCATAATGAAATTGATGAACTTCTTTCATGTGATAAATATGTTGATTTACTTATCCCAAGAGGCTCCAATAAATTTGTTCAGTATATCATGAATAATACCAAAATCCCTGTAATGGGTCATGCAGATGGAATCTGTCATACCTATCTTGACAAGGACTATGATGAGGAAAAGGCACTAAGAATAATAGTAGATGCCAAGACACAATATACAGCTGCCTGCAATGCAACTGAAACACTTTTGGTTGATAGAAGCGTGGCTAAGGTAATTCTTCCTAAGGTTGCAAAGGCTTTAACTGAAAGTAATGTAAAACTTAGAGGTACAAAAGAGGTCGCAGAAATAATACCTTGTGAAATTATGGAAGAGGACGAATTTGCTACCGAGTACTTAGATTTGATTATATCCATAAAGCTTGTAGATGGGGTGGAAGAGGCTGTTCGCCACATAAATTATTATGGCTCACATCATACGGATTGTATAATTTCAGAGAATCCTGCAGTTGTAGAATATTTCATGCAGATGGTTGACTCTGCAGGAGTATATAATAATTGTTCAACCAGATTTGCCGATGGCTTCCGTTATGGCTTTGGCGCTGAGGTAGGTATCAGCACCGGCAAAATCCATGCAAGAGGACCGGTAGGTCTTGAAGGACTTGTAACCTATAAATATAAGCTCTATGGCAATGGAAATATAGTAGGAGACTATGCATCAGGTGCTAAGGAGTTTCATTTTAGAGAGCTTTAAAAATTAAAGCGGAAACTTTAAGCAAAAAAGGCAGCCTTATTGGCTGCCTTTTTTAGGAGGAGATAATGAAAAAGTTTTTTCTATAACCCTAGCTCCCACGCTATTATCAAATAGTCATCTGTCCCCTCGCCGACTATGTAAATGACCAAGCATCCTTAGATAGAAGGTCACATAATCCTAATATTCAAGTATATAATAAAATGCTGAAAACATAGGAAGCTTAAAGGAAGCTTCACCTGAGATGCTTTCTGTTTCCGGCTTTGCTTCAGCGATTTCATCTCCGTCACTACGAAGAAGAGGGGTGATTTTGCAGTCACCCAACTGACATATATAATCCTGCGTGAATGCTGAAAAATTAAAAATACACAAGATTCTTTGGTCTTCAAAACGTCTTACAAAGGAATAGACATTTTTATCAGTCAGATTACAATCTATCCAGTAAAAGCCCTCTGTATTATAATCCCATTTTGAAAAGGCATCATAATTAAGATAGGTTTTATTGAGCTTAATCATAAATTTATGAAAGCCATCATGTATAGGATAGCTTAAAATATCCCAATCCTGTTCTCGGGATTCATCCCACTCACGTAATTGACCGATTTCATTACCCATGAAATTGAGCTTTTTACCCGGATGAGCAAACATATACATATAAAAGGCTTTTGCCTGTCTGAATTTGCCCTCGTAGAGGTCACTCATTTTTTGAACTATTGTAGCCTTACCATGTACAACCTCGTCATGAGAAAGAGGAAGAAGATAATGCTCATTATAGTAATACATCATGGAGAAGGTCAGCTTGTGATAATTGTCACTTCTATATTGTGAACCGGTTGCAAAATAGTCGAGAGTATCATGCATCCAGCCTAAATCCCATTTAAAATCAAAGCCCAGACCACCATATTCAACAGGCTTGGTAACGCCCTGCCAGGAAGAAGAATCCTCTGCAAATAAAATACAGTCATTGTGGCGTGCTTTAAGTCCCTGATTCATTGTCTGCAAAAATTTGATAGCCGGCTTATTTTCGCCACGTCCCGGGTTTCCCTGCCAGTAAATAAGGTTGCCTACAGCATCCATTCTCAGACCATCAAAATGATAAACACTCAGCCAATAATTGGCTGCGGACTGAAGAAAGCTGCAGGTCTCTCCACGAGAGTGCATGAAATTACAGCTACCCCATTCATTATATCCCATTGCAGCATTGGGATACTCGTAAAGGGCTGTACCATCATAATTTTTTAACCCATAATCATCTACTGCAAAGTGAACCGGAATAAAATCTAAAATAACGGCTATGTCATTTTTATGGCACACCTCAACAAAGGTTCTAAGCTCATTTGGATTTCCATATCGTGCAGTAGGACTAAAATATCCCGTAGACTGGTAGCCCCAGGATTGGTCACAAGGATATTCATTGAGCGGCATTATCTCAAGAAAATTATAACCATTTTCCTTCAGATAAGGTACCAGAAGGTCCGCCATCTCAGTATATGAATAAAAGCCATTTTCATCATCGTTTACTTTTTTACGCCATGAACCAAAATGAATTTCATATATATTAATAGGACCGTTTATAATATCATAACGCTTTTTCATCCATTGCTGGTCATTCCATAGATAAGAGGTCTTGATATCGAAAATAACTGATGAATTTTCAGGCCTGAGTCCTGCATAAAAGCCATAAGGGTCAGCATGGTCTGTAAAGCCACCATCATTTCTATAAATTCTATATTTATACATATGACCGGTCATAGTGCCGGGAATACTTACTTCCCAAAAATTTCCATCATAAATTCTATTCATGGGTACTTCAGACCAGCCATTAAAGCTGCAAATTACAGAAACATGCTTCGCAGCAGGAGCAAAGGTACGAAAGGTGGTTCCACCCCAATAGGTATGGGCGCCCAAGAATTCATAAGCTTCAAATTCTTTTCCGGTATAAAAATTATAAAGGTCCATGTAACTCTCCATACAATATACAATTAAGAAGCATGAAGGCTTACTACTGGTGAAAATCAGAAAACTCTTCCTGCTCGCTGGTACTACAAAATGTCATTAAAAACAAAAAATCATTAAATAAAAATATAGACACCTGTTGGTTTTCGTATATACTATAGGATAAATATTTGTAAAAGTCAGCCGACAGGTTTTAAATCTAGTTGGAAAAACAACGGAAATACAAAATTGTCGGCTTAAAATGGGGTTTAAAATGAACGAAAAACATATAGACAGAAGGATACAAAGAAGCAGACAGAATATTATAAATGCATTTTTAGAATTGAGATCTAAAATGGATTTGGAAAAAATAACGGTTACGGAGCTGTGCAAAAAAGCTGAAATTAATAAATCTACTTTTTATGTTCACTACCATGACCTTTATGATCTTTCTGAGCAGTTAGAAACAGAAATAGTAACGGGAATTTTGGAGTCACTTGAACAGCCGGAGAAAGCCTTTGAGGATACTGAAAGATTTACCAGAAATCTTTTTATGGCTTATGATTCCAAAAAAAATATGATTAATATTTTGTTTTCAGGCTCCAGAAGCAGTGAGCTTCCCAAAAAGGTAGAGGCGAGCATAATGGAGCTGCTTTTTGAAATCAAACCGGAATATAGGGATGATCCTAAAAGAGCAATCGAGTTTGCATATTTGATTTATGGAAGCTTTTATGCTTATGAAACCAACAAACATCTGGATCAGGATTTCGTTATCTCAATTTTGGCCGGAATGTCAGGCAGGTTTATACAAACAGAAAATCTTGAAAGAAAAGAGCCTGTTTTTGATGATAGTGAAAATCAGACTACAACCAAACAATAAAATTATTAAAGATGTATAATACTTATCAAAGTAGTGATTTTTAAAGAAAGAAAAGAGTGAAAATAATTAAAATGGAGGAAATTTATGGCACAAAAACAGATACTGGACTGGAATAATTACATAGCTACGGCACGTGCAACTGTAGCAGAGGGCTGTGTACTTCTAGAGAACAACGGAGTTCTGCCATTAAAGAAGGACAGCACTGTCTCAATATTTGGCAGAATCCAGCATCATTATTACAAAAGTGGAACAGGCTCAGGAGGAATGGTTAATGTCGCTGAGGTTGTCTCTATACCCGACGGACTCAGAAACAGTGGCATGGTTAAAATTAACGAAGAGCTGTTCGAAATTTATAAGCATTGGGTTGAGGTTGAAAAGCCTTACAATGAAGGAATGGGCTGGGGCTCAGAACCATGGTCTCAGGAGGAAATGCCACTACAGGAGGAAACTGTTCGTACGGCAGCCGGAAAATCTGATGTGGCTATAGTAATAATAGGAAGAACAGCAGGTGAAGACAGTGATGCGACTGATACACCGGGTTCCAACAGACTGACTGATATTGAAGAAGAGATGCTTTCCAGCGTAAGAAAATATTTCAGCAAAATGGTTGTACTCTTAAATGTCGGTGGAATTGTCGATATGAGCTTTATCGATAAATATAAGCCGGATGCCGTAATGTATGTATGGCAGGGCGGCATGATTGGTGGAGAAGGAACAGCCGATGTTTTGGTTGGCAAGACCTCCCCAAGTGGTAAGCTTACTGACACAATTGCCGAAAATGTGTCTGACTATTTATCGGATAACAACTTTGGTGGCGATGATGTAAATGTCTATGAAGAAGATATTTTTGTCGGCTACAGATATTTTGAAACCTTTTCAAAGGGAAGTGTAAGATATCCATTTGGCTATGGACTTTCCTATTCTAAGTTTGATATTACTGTAAAAGATGTTATTTTAAAAGATAAAAGCAGTAATGTTATATTAACTGAAATTAATCAGGACAACATAAAGGACCTTGAAATTCAGGTATGCGCTGAGGTTAAAAATGTCGGACAGATGTCAGGCAAGGAAGTAGTTCAGGTTTATGTGGGCGCACCTCAGGGTAGACTTGGAAAACCTGCGAGAGTACTGGTAGGCTTTGCTAAAACAGAAATCCTTTTACCTGGTCAGTCTGAAAAGCTGATTATTAATATTTCACCTGAAGATTTTGCTTCCTATGATGACAGGGCAGAGAGCAGTTATGCTTATTGCAAGCTTCTTGAACAGGGTGATTATACAATTTATGCAGGCAGCGACGTAAGAGCTGCAAAGGCCTGCAAAACCTTTAATTTGGCTGATACCTGCATTATAGAAAAACTCAGTCGTGCATTAAATCCTGTGAAAGAATATAACCGTTACAAGGCGGTTAAGACTGCCGAGGGAAGCCTGATTCTTGATAAAGAAGTAATGCCATATTGTGCACCTGATGAAGAGGAAAGAAGACAGAAGTGGATGCCTGAGGAAATACCTCAGAATTTTAATACCTCTTTTAAGCTTACCGATGTTCAGAGTGGAAACTGTACTTTGGAAGAATTTATCGCACAGCTTTCAGATAATGACCTCACCTGTATTGTAAGAGGTGAAGGAATGGGAAGCTCTCAGGTTACACCGGGAACAGCTGCAGCCTTTGGAGGAATTTCACCTCGACTTAAAGAGCTTGGAATACCTGCAATGTGTTGTGATGACGGACCATCCGGACTTCGACTGGATAGTGGAGTAAAAGCTTTTTCTCTTCCTAATGGAACAATGGCAGCCTGTACCTTTAATACAAAGCTGGTTGAGAAGCTTTATTCATTTACATCGCTGGAAATGGTTTACAACAAGGTTGAAGCATTACTCGGACCTGGAATTAATATTCACCGTCATCCACTAAATGGCAGAAATTTTGAATATTTTTCAGAGGATCCTTTTGTAACCGGAAAAATGGCAGTGGCAATGCTTAAGGGCTTACATACCTACGGAGTTACAGGAACAATAAAGCATTTTTGCGCAAACAATCAGGAGCATAGAAGAAGCCTTACGGATTCAGTAGTTTCAGAAAGAGCACTTAGAGAAATTTATCTGCGTGCATTTGAAATTGCCGTAAAATCAGGCTATGCTGATTCCATTATGACAACTTATGGCTCGGTAAATGGCTTGTGGACAGCAGGTAATTACGATTTAAATACCACAATTTTGAGAAAACAGTGGGGCTTTAAGGAAATTGTAATGACTGACTGGTGGGCAGCTGTCAGTGAACGTGACAAAAAGCAGTCAACTAAGAATTACGCTCAGATGGTAAGAGCAGGCAACAACATCTATATGGTATGCTCTGATGCTTCAAAAAATGCTGATGGAGATAATCTTGAAGAAGCCTTAAAGGATGGAAGCCTTAAACGTTCGGAATTGCAGCGCATGGCAGCGGATATATGCAGCTTTGCCTTAGGCACCCAGGCAATGAAAAGATTAACAGGTGAACAGACTGAAGTAGAAATAATAAACAGACCGGCTTATGCAGATGATGTTGATTTATCAAATATTGAATTTATTGAAATGGACAAGTTCTACGAAATGCGATTAGATGACAGAGCTTCTGTAAAAGGAACTAATTATATAATTCCACTTGATTTAAAGGAAATGGGAGTTTACAAGGTTTCCATTACAGGCTCCTCAGAGCTTTCAAGGGTTGCACAGATACCATGTACTCTTTTCAATACCGGTATACCGGTATCAACCTACTCCTTTACCGGAAGCGAAGCAAAGGACATAACTATAGAAAGAGATATTGAATTTTTCAATCGTTTCAGCACTCTCAGACTATTTGTTGCAAGAGATGGAGTAAAGCTTAAGAAAATAAAATTTGAGTATTTGAAAAAAGGCTCATTTATTGACGGAAACCGATAAAAAAGGTTCCTTGCAATACGCAGGGAACCTTTTTTTTATCTCTAATTTTCAGAATTTTCAGCAGCCTTTATCATAATGGCACATTCCATTCTCTTTTTAAATAATTCACATCCATATTCATAGGTGCCGGTAATTGAACCGGTGGCATGATAGGCATTTGCAGCACAGCCGCCACTACAGTATAGCTTAGCCCAGCAATCCTTGCAGTCAGGTCTTGCATAGGCATTACAAAGCTTGAATTCGTCACGAACCTCAGTATTTGTAACACCATCCCAGACATTACCAAGAAGATAGTGGTCATCACCAACGAACTGATGACATGGATATAAATCTCCCCAAGGAGTAACAGCCATATATTCAGTTCCCGAACCACAGCCACTGATTCTCTTATATACACAAGGACCACCTGTTAAATCAATCATGTAGTGATAGAAGGTAAAGCCACGACCTTCCTTGTTTCTTTTAATCATTTCCTTCGCAAGAATTTCATATTGCTCAAAAAGCTTAGGCAAATCCTCTTCAGTTAATGCATAAGGATCGTCAGGAGAGCATACAACCGGCTCCATTGAAAGCTCTGTAAAGCCTAAATCAGCCATATGGAAAATATCTTTTGTAAAATCCACATTATTGTGAGTAAAGGTACCTCTTATATAATAGCCTTTATTCCCACGCTTCTTAACAAATTCCTGAAATTTAGGAACGATAACATCATAGCTGCCTTTACCATTAATTGTCTTTCTGAGATTGTCATGAATTTCTTTCCTGCCATCAAGAGAAAGGACAACATTATGACATTCTCTATTAGCAAATTCAATGACATCATCATCAATAAGAAGTCCGTTTGTGGTAAGAGTAAAACGGAAGTTCTTGCCGGCAGCCTTTTCAATTGAACGTGCATAAGCAACCAGCTGCTTAACAACATCAAAATTCATCAAAGGCTCGCCACCAAAGAAGTCAACCTCGAGATTTTTTCTTGAACCCGAATGAGCAACAAGAAAATCAAGTGCCTGTTTACCTACTTCAAAGCTCATGAGTGCACGCTCGCCATGATATTTGCCCTGGCTTGCAAAACAATATTCACAGTTCAGATTGCAGGTATGTGCAACATGGAGACAAAGAGCTTTTACAACAGTATTGCGCTTCTTAAAGTCGAATGCAATATCTCCGTAGGTATCCTTTGTAAAAAGCTTACCGGAGTTCTTTAGCTCCTTGATATCTGAAAGCACTTCACGAATATCAGCCTCTGTTACAGTACCAATTTCAGGATTGGTACAAGCCTTATATTTATCTGTGATTATTGTAACAATCTCATCCTCAGTGTGAGACTCAAACAGTTCAATACAGTCATAAGCAACATCATCAACAAGATGAACACTGCCACTGTAAACATCGAGAACAATATTATAATCATTTAATTTATACTGATGTATCATTTAATACCTCTTTTATTTGTAGTTAAATCATCTTTACATGGAAACAACCGCTCCCTAGAATAAATTATAAGAACTTATAAAATATAAAAGAGAAACGGTTGTATGTTTACCTGATAAAAACAACTTGAATACTAGTTGTTGCTCTTAACCTGCTCACATTCCTGGTTAGCAACACCACATGAAGTCTTACATGCTGACTGACATGAGGTCTGGCATTCGCCACAGCCACCTGAAACCTTGCTGGATTCTAAATCACGTGTATTGATAGTCTTAATTCTTTTCATAGGTTACCTCCGTTAATATTGTGATTTACAAAAATCACGTATTTGAAAGCATTATAGCATAAGCATAAATTAAAAGCAAGGACTCTTTTGGAGGCTGTGTATATAGAAGATTTATGAGAATTCAAAAAAAGATATAAAACCTCTTTATTTTTATAGTGATTCATGTTAATATTATGCGTGGTGGGCTTATTCTGCCATGAGTTTTTACTTTAATTAATATCTCCTTATTCACAAATATGTGGGAGGGGTTGAATTGAAATTTTGATTATTTATAATGTAAAATGCTTCTTTATTAGAAGTGTTTTACATATGTTTTATTGATGGAGACGAATTATGTTCAGCAACGACATTGGAATAGATTTAGGAACAGCAAATATACTTATATATTTAAAAGGACGAGGTGTAATTCTCGATGAGCCTAGTGTAGTAGCTTATGATAAAGAAACCAGCAAAATCAAAGCTATTGGAGAAGATGCACGTCAGATGCTTGGAAGGACTCCGGGCAACGTAGTAGCGATAAGACCACTCCATCATGGAGTTATTTCAGACTATGCCATTACTGAGAAAATGCTGAAATTCTTTATTGAAAAGGCTATTGGCAAGCATAGATTTTTTAAGCCTGTAATCAGCATCTGTGTACCTAGCGGATGTACAGAGGTTGAAAAAAAGGCAGTTGAGGATGCTACATATGCAGCAGGTGCACGTTATGTTGAGATTATTGAAGAACCAATAGCTGCAGCTATTGGCGCAGGAATCGATATCGCTAAGCCATGTGGCAACATGATTGTAGATATTGGTGGAGGCACTACAGATATAGCAATAATTAGTCTCGGTGGAACTGTATACAGCAGCTCATTAAAAGTCGCAGGTGACGACTTTGATGATGCTATTGTCCGTTACATGCGTAAAACCTACAATTTACTTATTGGAGACAGAACAGCAGAAGAAATTAAGCTAAAGATTGGCTCATGTTATAAAAGACCGGAGCTGTTAACTATGGATGTTAAGGGAAGAAATCTCGTTACAGGTTTACCAAAGACCATTTCCATAACCAGCGAAGAGACAGAAGAGGCACTTAGAGAGCCTACAAATCAGATTATCGATGCGATTCATGCAGCTTTTGAAGCAACTCCACCGGAGCTTGCAGCAGATATTGCAGATAGAGGAGTTGTTCTTACCGGAGGCGGAGCACTGCTTTATGGCTTAGAAGAGCTTATTGAGGAAAAAACAGGAATTGTTACAATGGTTGCAGAAAATGCAAGACGTTGTGTAGTTACAGGAACCGGAAAATATGTAGAGGTTCTTAGTCACAAGAATATTAAAAAGGAGCAGGAAAGCTAGTCTGACTGCTTTAATGGTCCATCCGTATTGCGGATGGACTATGCTTTATATACAGCTTTATTACGGATAAAAGGGTGTGACATGGAAAAAATCGAAGGATATGTTGAAAGAATAGTATATAGAAATTCTGATAATGGCTATACGGTATTTACAACCTCTCTTGATGGAGAAGAAATGACCTGTGTAGGCAGCTTTCCGTTTATCAGTGAAGGCGAATATCAGATTATGGAAGGAAATTATACTACCCATACTCTTTATGGAAGACAGTTTCAGGTTACTGGTGCAACTGCGGGAGCTCCAAAGGACGCTGTGGCAATGGAAAAGTATCTTGGCTCTGGAGCCATAAAAGGAATAGGTGAATCCTTAGCAAAGCGCATAGTAACTAAATTTGGAGACAAGACCTTTGAGATAATAGAAAAAGAGCCTGAGAGACTGGTAGAAATAAAGGGTATAAGTGAAAGAATTGCAAGACAGATATATGAACAGTTTCAGGAAAAGCATGAAGCGAGAGAAGCCATGATATATCTTCAGCAATTCGGACTTAGCACCAATATGGCAATGAAAATTTATAAAGCCTATGGCGCACGAATGAAAGATATTCTTACCAACAATCCTTATCGACTTGCAGAGGATGTTCAGGGCATAGGCTTTAAGCATGCAGATGAAATTGCAGTAAAGCTTGGCTTTGAGGCTGATTCTGAATTTAGAATTAGAGCGGGAATAATCTATACACTTACCTTGGGTAGTAATTCAGGACACAGCTATTTGCCCCAAGAGGTGCTCTATCGTCATGCTTCTGACATGATGGGCTGTGATGCTTCGAATTTTGACAATATAATAGATGAGCTATGCATAACAAAGAAAATTGTAGTCAAGCTTTATGGAGAAGTAAGAAGGGTTTATTTAGCTTCTTATTATTATACAGAGCTTGCAATTGCAAGAATGCTTTCTGACCTTAATGTTAAAGAAATTTTACCTGAGTCAGAAATATCCGCTAGAGTTGCAAAGGTAGAAAAAAAGCTTGGAATAACACTTGATGGTCTTCAGAGAGAAGCACTTAATCAGGCGCTGGTAAATTGTGTATTTATTTTGACAGGTGGTCCGGGAACGGGAAAGACTACCACAATTAATGCGATGATTGAAATGTTTGAGTTAGAAGGCATGAATGTACTTTTGGCCGCACCTACAGGACGAGCAGCTAAAAGAATGAGTGAGGCTACAGGACGAGAGGCCAGAACAATACATCGTATGTTGGAATTTGCACCAACCGGTGGAGACATGGAAAATTCAAATTCACCAATGAGCTTTCAGAGAAATGAAGAAAATCCGTTAGATGCAGATGTTATAATTATAGATGAGACCTCCATGGTAGACATGCATTTAATGAATGCATTGTTAAAGGCAATATTGGTAGGCACCAGATTAATTTTTGCAGGAGATGCCAGACAGCTGCCCAGTGTAGGACCGGGCAATGTCCTTAGCGACATAATTGATTCAGGAAAATTCTCAGTTGTAAAGCTTACAAAAATATTCAGACAGGCTGAAGAAAGTGATATAATAGTAAATGCGCACAAAATAAATGATGGAGAACATCCTCTGTTGGATAATAAAAGCAAAGATTTCTTTATGATGCGCAGAAATAATTTTGAACAGGTTCAGCAGGTGGTCACCATGCTGGTTAAGGATAAAATGCCAAAGTATGTAAATGCATCCTCTTTTGATATTCAGGTTCTTACACCTATGAGAAAAGGCGAATTAGGCGTAGAAAGACTAAACCAGCTTTTGCAGGAAAGTATTAATCCACCCTCTGAAAAAAAGCGTGAAAAAATATATGCAGATAAGATTTTCAGAGAAGGCGATAAGGTAATGCAGATTAAAAATGATTATCAGCTGGAATGGAAAATTTATAATAAGCATGGGATAGCCTATGACGGAGGAACCGGAGTGTTCAACGGAGACATCGGCTATATAAAAGAAATAAATAAATTCGCAGAATGTATGACTGTGGTATTTGATGATAACAAGCAGGTTGATTATTCTTTTAATAATCTTGATGAAATTGATCATGCTTTTGCCATAACGGTACATAAATCTCAGGGAAGTGAATATCCTGCGGTAGTAATGCCGTTGCTTACGGGACCAAAACCATTAATGAACCGAAATCTTCTTTATACAGCTGTTACAAGAGCTTCTAAATGTGTAACGATAGTCGGAAATGATGCGACGGTTTACAGTATGATAGACAATGAAGATGAAAATAAAAGATTTACCGGTTTAAAGGATTGTATTCAGGAAATACCGGGATAAATAAAATGGCCTTAGCCCAGAGAGGGAAAATAAAAGGCAAAGAAAGGAAACAGATATGAAAAAAACAACATTAGTAATTATGGCAGCAGGAATTGGCAGTAGATTTGGCGGAGGCATAAAGCAGCTTGAACCGGTGGGACCAGCCGGAGAAATTATAATGGATTATTCGATTTTTGATGCAATTAAAGCAGGCTTTAATAAAGTAGTATTTATAATTCGTAAGGACATCGAAGATGACTTTAGAAACATAATTGGCAACAGAATTGAAAAATATATAGAAACAGAATATGTCTATCAGGATATAGCAATTGAAAAATATGGATATACTACTCCTTCCGGACGTAAAAAGCCTTGGGGAACCGGTCATGCAGTGCTTACCTGTGCTGATGTAGTTAAGGAACCATTTGTAGTAATAAATGCTGATGATTATTATGGAAGTGTAGCATTTAAAAAGGTCCATGATTATCTGGCAGCAACAGACGATGCCGTTCCTGGAACGTATTGCATGGCAGGCTTTGTGCTTGGGAACACCCTTAGCGACAATGGTACAGTAAAGCGAGGAGTATGCACAACAGATGAAGCTGATTGTCTTGTAAAGGTAGAAGAGTGTACAGAGCTTCGCGCAGTGGCTGAAGGAGTTTCAGGAATTGGTCTTGATGGAAGAAATTTTATAATACCAAATGAAACACCTGTATCTATGAATATGTTTGGATTTACCGTAGATTTCCTGGATGAGTTAAAGAAAGGCTTTGACAGCTTCTTATCAAAATTGCCTGAAGATAAAAAGGAAACCGCAGAATTTTATCTTCCATCAATGGTTAGCGAGCTCATCGATAATGGCAAAGCTAAGGTAAAGGTACTTACGACACCTGACAAATGGATTGGCGTAACCTATAGAGAAGATAAGCCGGTAGTAGTAGCTTCGATTAGAAAACTTGTTGAAGCAGGAGCTTACGAAAAAGGGATTCTTAGATAATCTGGTATAAGATTATCCGAGATATACCTTATGTATTCAGGTGAATATTCATAGACTTTTTTAGAAAATAAGAAAGGAAAATGCTATGGGGGAAGCACTGCTTCAAGAGGCCTTTGAAGCAATTAAAAATACAGGAGAACTGGCAATTGACCTGTTATTTCCACCGGTCTGTCCAATATGCGATAAGCCCGTTCTTATTGAAAACAAAGGTAAATGCCATGATAAGTGTAAAGCCGAAATAGCACCAATAAGTGGTGCGGTCTGTTACAAATGTGGAAGACCACTGCCGAATGAAGAACAGGAGCTTTGTAATCTATGCCAAACCAGGGAATATCATTATAACAGAGGCTATGCTGTATATAAATATTCTGATGAAGCCAAGAGACTCATTCTTGAACTTAAATACAAAGGAAGACGCGATTTGTCGGTATTTTTTATAAATACAGCTATGGAAAAGCTTGGAGAAGAGCTCAAAGCCTTAAAGGCAGATGCTGTGATTCCCGTTCCAATACATAAAAACAGATTAAAAAAAAGAGGCTATAATCAGGCAGAGCTTTTGGCAGAAGAATTGGCAAAAAGACTTAAACTTGATTGCTATGCTTCGATACTGGTGAGAACAAAAGAAACTACTGCTCAAAAGCAATTGGGAAATGTAGGACGAATGTTGAATCTTATGGATGCCTTTGCAATAAATGAGAAAAAACTTATTGAAGCCGGAAAAGAAAAAAGAATCGAAAGAGTAATATTGGTAGATGATATTTATACAACAGGAAGTACAGCAGAGTGCTGCACCTTTCTATTAAAAAGTGCCGGCATAAAAGAAGTGTGGCTCTTAAATATGTGCATTACAGATATTGAAGAATAAAAGAAGCCTTCCTATTAGGAAGGCTTCTTTATTAGACTTTATTGTTCTTCTGTGAGCTTAATGCCATTTTCTGAAATTGTTATGTTTCCACTCTTATAAAGAGCACCGATTGCACGCTTAAATGCAGCTTTGCTTAGACCGAATCTCTCTTTGATTTCTTCAGGAGAGCTCTTGTCGTGAAATGGAAGGAAGCCTCCGGCTGACTTAAGGGAATACATAATAAGTCTTGCATCGGCATCCATCTGTATAAATGATTTTTCCCTGCAGGAAAGAGTAAGCTTACCATCATCTAAGACCTTAACAACTCTTGCAGTAATTTTGGCACCAATTGGTATTGGATGGAAAAGCTCCTTTTTAGGAATGAGTGCCGAATAAATATCATCAACAGCTACAAAGGTACCAAAGTTTCCACTTACTTCATAAACGGTACCGGTAACCTTATCCTCAAGCTTATAAGGAGAATTTTTCTTTAAATAATGATAAACCTTCATAGTAGCGCAGAGTCGGTTGCTTTTATCTGTATAAAGAGCAACGAGAACATCCTCGCCCTTTTCAACCTTTTTTGTCTGTTCCCTGAAGGGTAATAAAAGATCTTTGCTTAATCCCCAATCAAGAAAAGCTCCTATTTTTGTAACCTCCTTGCACTTTAATACAGCAACCTGACCTAGACTTATCAGTGGAGAGGCTGTTGTAGCAACGGGACGGTCTTCTGAGTCCTTATAAATAAAAACATCAACCCTCTGATTAAGCTCAAGGCCCTTAGCCTGATTCTTTGGTAAAAGCACGTCAGCCTGGTCGATGTCGCCATCCTCAGCTCTGTTTTCATAGAGATCTGCAAGATAGACTCCGTTGTCAGTACTTCTGACAACCTTTAAGGTTTGGGTAATTCCGAGTTTCATGGGTATAAATTCCTTTCATAAGATTAAAGGTTAGATTAATCTTGAATTATAAATAAAATTATGTGACCTAGATTGTACCATAAATAATGAAAAAAAAGTAGATAAAATTTGCAAAAATAATTACTTTTTTCTTAGTGCGTGATATAATGAGCGTTAGCGAGCTGGAGCAAGCGTAGCTTGTTCATAGCGAGCGGCGAATGGCGATCACGATAGTTGCGTAGCAACGTTAAGCACCGAAGGTGCGAATCGTGATATAATGTGCGCGTAGGCCAAAAAATGAAGTTTTTTAGGACTTTTGCCGAAGCATATAAGTTTATGATATAATTAATCATAAGTCACAAAGTGGACTATTACTTATAAATTAAAAAAGAGGTAAATTATGAGACTATTTTCTGTAGCCAGAGGCAAACCAAGAGGAGGCAGAATTGGAAAAGTAGGAGATGCTAATAGGATGTTCTCTTATACCATTCTTCTCTCAATTTTTATAGCATTGCTCATTGTAAGCTTTAATGTAAGTGGTTATGTAGTAAGCGTTTTACTTTCGGAAAGTGCAATGCTGATAACCTTATTAATCTATCTGCTTATGAAAAAAAATGAAGCTTTAGAAATACTAGGGCTTGGAAAAGTGAAGCTGATTCCTATAATTTCTTCATTTATAATGGGAGCAGCCCTATTACCATTTTTTAGCATGCTAAATTCAATTTCTATGCAATTTGTAAAAAATGTCACTGATACTAAGGTATCGGAAGCAGTTCAGACTACTCCATTTTTAGTGATGCTTTTTACTGTAGGATTTCTTCCGGCAGTAATTGAAGAGCTTTTTTTTAGAGGTGCAATATTCGGAGCGTATATGAAAACAGGTCTGTTAAAGGCTGCAATTTGGTCTGCTGTTCTATTTGGACTTATGCATGGAAATCTCAATCAGTTTGCTTATGCAGTAGTTGCAGGCTTCATATTTGCCATGACAGACCAGGCAGGAGGGAGCACTGTTTACTCAATAATAATGCATTTTGTAATCAATTCCACTTCGATTGTAGGAGTGTATAAGGATAAGCTAGGTCTTGGTTTTTTGGACTCACTTTTAAAAGAAGTGGAATTTAACTCAGTAGGCGAGATTTTAAAGGCTTATCTTATACCATCTTTAATTGGGATTTTGATTGCTGCATTTATGTATGCAATAATTAAAAAATATTCTGCTCCTTCAGCAGGAAAATTACCGGTTAAAATTCAAAAAGATACCAGGATTTTTGATAGCACCCTCGCTGTTGGAGTAATAATTATGCTTATCAATATAATTGCAAATGAAATTTTATAAATAAAAGTTAGTAAAACCTGCAAGTGAAATCCCAGCTGTTTAGCTGGGATTTTTTATGCTTGGGGCCAAGTGTAAACAATCATTAATCAAAGCGAATATTCCACGTACACTTCGCTAATTGCTCATAACCTTAAAGCTACTTCGATAAGGATAAGCTTTTTGCAGCCTTGAATAAAGTTGCAAATTGATTTAAAAGGAAAAATGCAAGGGCAAAATCAGAAAAATAACATGAAATTCAGCCATTAATATTTATCTACCACAGTAGAATTGCTTGAATCTACATTTCTTTTATAGGAAAAAATCGCAAAAAACAAACATAATTTCATAAACTGATTGTAGAAAGAAAAAATGTTTGCAAACAGATTTTTAGAAAATTGTATTTACAAAATAAAAAGTTTTCTGGTTTAAATACAAAATTATTTTAATCCAATAACTTTTTAAAAACGGAAAATTTTTCTTGACACTCGTGGATAACTACAAAAATTTGAAGTTAGTCACAATTTTTCTGTGGATTAACTTTAAAATTGTGGATAAATTTTAGTACTACACCAAGTTATCCACAGGTAAAATACCTGTTTTTGGTGAAAAAAAGGGTTGTACACAAAGTTATCCACATTATCCACATTTGCCAAATACTGTTGTAGAATTCAATTTTCCATAAGCGTAGTATGAAAACAAATTTTTCGCCACTTTTACCTTATTGTTTGTAATTGGAGAAATTGTGTCCGAAAAACGCGGTTGGCAGAAACAATAACAATTAAAAAACAGACAACTTGCTAAAATATTCTGAAAATAATAAAATTTAAGGACATTAATTTTGAAATTTACACATTTAATAGATACAATTATTGAATAAAACAGCTTTATTTTAGCCGGATAATCATAGTCAGCCTAAAAAGAGCAAAATCAAAATGCCCACAAATTGACATCAATATTAGTAGATGAAGCATATTTTATAAAATGTTTTCTATTTATAGGCAAAGTGTTTCCTTTACATAGAGCGAATGAAATGGTATAATGGTTTCTAATTGGTGTAATTGAGGAGGAAGTACGCCATCTAGTAATTTTGGAGGAAAGACTAATAATGGGAATTATTGAAAAAATATTTGGAACTCACAGTGAGCATGAGCTCAAAAGAATTTATCCTATTGTAGATAAGATTGAAGCTCTTGAGCCTGAGATGATTGCCAAGAGTGATGAAGAGCTTCGTGCTCAGACAGATAAGCTCAAAGGATATCTTGCTGAGGGACAGACACTTGATGATATATTGGTTGAAGCTTATGCAACTGTAAGAGAAGCAGCTAAGAGAGTTCTTGGTCAGCGTGCTTACAGAGTGCAGCTTGTTGGTGGTATTGTTCTTCATCAGGGACGTATCGCCGAAATGAAAACAGGTGAAGGAAAGACTCTCGTATCTACCTTCCCAGTTTATTTAAATGCTCTTGAAGGTAAGGGCGTTCACGTTGTTACCGTTAATGACTATCTTGCACAACGAGACAGTGAATGGATGGGACAGGTTCATCGTTTCCTCGGACTTACCGTAGGAACCATTCTCAATGGAATTGAGCCGGCTGATAGACAGAAGGCCTATGCCTGTGATATTACTTATGGTACTAATAATGAGTTAGGCTTTGACTACCTTCGTGACAATATGGTTATATATAAGGAAAAGCTTGTTCAGCGTGGACTTCATTATGCTGTAATCGATGAGGTTGATTCCGTACTCATTGATGAGGCAAGAACACCTCTCATTATTTCAGGACAGGGTGGAAAATCCACAAAGCTTTATGAGGTTTGTGATATTCTCGTAAGACAGCTCCAAAAGGGTGAAGCAAAAGAAGTTTCCCAGATGGATATGATGATGGGAATGGAAGTTGAAGAAACCGGTGATTTTGTTGTAAATGAAAAGGAAAAGAATGTTCATCTTACTGCAGACGGAATTAAAAAGGTTGAAAATTTCTTCAAGCTTGAAAATTATGCCGATGTAGAAAATCTTGATATCCAGCACCATGTTGACCTTGCACTCAAGGCTCACAACATCATGTTCAAGGATCAGGACTACGTTGTATCAGAGGATGGAGAAATTCTTATAGTAGATGATTTTACCGGTCGTATAATGCCGGGACGTCGTTTCAGTGATGGTCTCCATCAGGCAATCGAAGCAAAGGAAAAGGTTAAGGTAAAGAGAGAGTCAAGAACTCTTGCAACAATTACCTTCCAGAACTTCTTTAATAAATATGATAAAAAATGTGGTATGACCGGTACTGCTCTTACAGAAGAACAGGAATTTAGAGAAATCTATGGTATGGATGTAGTTGAGATTCCAACCAACAAGCCTATCCAGAGAATTGACCTTGAGGACGCCGTTTACAGCACAAAGAGAGAAAAGCTCAATGCAATTGCGCAAGAGGTTAAGAAGGCCTATGAAAAAGGACAGCCTGTACTTGTTGGTACTGTTGCAATTGATTCCAGTGAGGAAATCAGCGCAGTTCTTAAAAAAGCAGGCATACCTCATCAGGTGCTGAATGCTAAATACCATGCGATGGAAGCGGAAATCGTTGCACAGGCAGGTCAGAAGGGGGCAGTTACAATAGCAACCAACATGGCAGGTCGTGGTACCGATATTAAGCTCGGTGAAGGAGTTCAGGAGCTTGGTGGTCTTAAAATTATAGGTACTGAGCGTCATGAATCACGTCGAATTGATAATCAGCTTCGTGGACGTGCAGGACGTCAGGGTGATGTCGGCGAGTCAAGATTCTATCTTTCACTTGAAGATAATCTTATGAGACTCTTCGGTTCAGAAAAGATGATGGGCGTGTTTAAGACACTTGGAATTGAAGAAGGTCAGCAGATTGAACATAAGATGCTTTCCTCCGTTATCGAAAAGGCTCAGAAGAAAATAGAAGAAAATAACTTCGGTATCCGTCGTAACCTGATGGAATTCGATATTGTTAATAATGAACAGCGTGAAATTATTTATGAAGAGCGACGCAGAGTTCTTGATGGCGAAAACATGAGAGATTCAATTGTCAACATGGTTAAGCAGACCATGGAGAGAATTGTTGACCGCTGTCTTGGTGACGAGCAGATGCCTGAGGATTGGGACATTGCACCACTTAATGACATGATTTCAGACGTCTATGGCTTGGAGCCTCTCACCTTTACAAAGGATGAGCTTGAACGTGCCGATAAGGCATCAGTAAAGGAAAATCTTATTGATAAGGCCATAAAGAAGTATGAGGCACAAGAGGCACTCTTCCCAGATGTTTCACAGTTCAGAGAGGTTGAACGTGTTATCCTTCTTAAATGTGTAGACAGAAGATGGATGAATCACATTGATGACATGGAACAGCTTAAGCAAGGTATTCATCTGGTTGCCTATGGTCAGAAAAAGCCGGCTCAGGAATATAAAATTCAGGGCTATGACATGTTCCAGGAAATGACTTATGGAATTGCTCAGGATACTGTTAAGGCTCTCATGCATATAAGAGTAGAAGAGAAGGTAGAGCGTGAGGAGGTTGCTAAGGTAACCGGCACAAATAAGGACGACACCTCTCTTCCAAGAACCGTAAAGCGTTCATCAAAGAAGATTATGCCTAATGATCCATGTCCATGCGGCAGTGGAAAGAAATATAAATTCTGTCACCAGGGAAAAGACCTATAGATTAAAAGTGGAAAGCTCGACCTAAAGTATTAATGACTGTGTCAAAATCCACTTAGGAAAGCTATCCAAAGACAGACAAAAAACAATAGCAGCGTAGTTGGGGATACCCGACTGCGCTGATTCACTAAAAGGAGACAGGTGCAAATGGTAGAATTAGACCAGATAAAGTTTTCTGCAATAGCATATGAAAAGCCTCTTAAAGAAATGGAGGCAAGTCTGGGTATTGAGTCAAAGCTGGAGCGTATACAGGAAATAGAGCGTCACATGGAGGAGCCAACCTTTTGGGATGATGCTTCAAAAAGTGCCCAAATGGTTCAGGAGCTTAAGAATCTAAAGGACGCAGTGGAGACAATCAAGAAATTAAAAAATGCCAGAGAGGATATACTTACACTCATAGAAATGGCAGATGAAGAAAATGATGAATCCTTAATTCCTGAGGTTACAGAAGAATTTGACAAATTTGAGCAGGCTTATGAAAATCTTAGGATGGAGACTCTTCTTTCTGATGAGTTTGATCATAGCAATGCAATTGTTTCCCTTCATGCCGGAGCCGGTGGAACAGAAAGCTGTGATTGGGCAGATATGCTTTTTAGAATGTATCAGCGATGGGTGAATAAAAAAGGTTATTCCCTGGAAATACTTGATATATTAGATGGAGATGAGGCAGGCATTAAATCGGTAACCTTTCAGGTGAATGGTGCAAGTGCCTATGGTTATCTCAAGAGTGAGCATGGAGTTCACCGTCTTGTGCGTATTTCACCCTTTAATGCGGCAGGAAAAAGACAGACCTCTTTTGTATCATGTGATGTAATGCCTGTATTAAGTAAGGATGTAGATGTTGAAATAAACATGGATGACCTTAGAATTGATACCTATCGAAGCTCAGGCGCAGGTGGACAGCATATCAATAAAACAAGCTCTGCAATAAGAATAACTCACCTTCCTACGGGAATAGTTGTGCAGTGTCAAAATGAACGTTCACAGTTCCAAAACAAAGACAAAGCTATGGAAATGCTGAAGGCAAAGCTCTATATGCTTAAAAAACAGGAGCAGGCAGATTATGCAGCAGGCATACGAGGCGATGTCAAGGATATTAACTTTGGCTCACAGATACGCTCATATGTTTTACAGCCTTACACAATGGTAAAGGATCACAGAACAGGAGTAGAAATAGGTAATGCAGGTGCAGTGCTTGACGGCAAGCTGGATCCATTTATTAATGGCTACCTTAGCTGGCTGGCAAATGGCTGTAAGGATGCAGGCGCAGCAGACGACGACCTCTAAGGAGACGGTTTATGGATCATTTTGTTTTACATTCAGAATATGCACCGACAGGAGATCAGCCGGAAGCAATCGAAGCACTGACGGCGGGATTTATAGAAGGCAACCAGTTCCAGACACTTTTAGGTGTGACAGGTTCAGGAAAAACCTTCACTATGGCAAATATTATTCAGAATTTAAACAGACCGACTCTTGTCATCGCACATAACAAAACACTTGCTGCACAGCTCTATGGAGAATTTAAAGAATTTTTTCCGGAAAACGCAGTTGAGTATTTTGTTTCCTATTATGATTATTATCAGCCGGAGGCTTATGTACCTTCGACCGACACTTATATAGAAAAGGATTCAGCAATAAATGATGAAATAGACAGACTTCGTCATTCAGCTACAGCAGCTCTTACTGAAAGACGTGATGTAGTTGTAGTTGCAAGTGTATCCTGTATATACGGACTTGGTTCGCCTGTTGATTACCAGAATATGACTCTGTCTGTTCGTCCGGGTCAGGTGAAAGACAGAGATGAAGTAATAGAGCGACTGGTAGATATTCAATATGCAAGGAATGACATGGATTTTAAAAGAGGTACTTTTAGGGTTCATGGAGATGTAGTTGAAATCTATCCTGTATCAGGCGAAGATAATGATGCCATAAGAATTGAATTCTTTGGAGATGAAATAGACAGAATTACACGCTTTGACAGCCTGACAGGTAAAGCTAAGTCAGAGCTTAATCATGTTGTTATTTTTCCTGCATCTCATTATGTTGTACCTGCCGGACAGCTGGAAGCTGCAATTGAAGATATTGAACATGAGCTTGAAGAAAGAGTAGAATATTTTAAAGGTGAGGACAGACTCTTAGAAGCCCAGCGTATTTCAGAACGAACTCACTATGACATGGAGATGCTTCGTGAAACCGGCTTCTGCAGTGGAATTGAAAATTATTCAATGCACCTTGCAAGACTTACTCCCGAAGATACTCCCAATACACTTATTGACTATTTTCCGGAAGATTTCCTTATAATAGTAGATGAAAGCCATATTACAATTCCACAGATAAGAGGAATGTTTAATGGTGACCGTTCCCGAAAGACAACCTTAGTTGATTACGGATTTCGCCTGCCATCAGCACTTTGCAACAGACCTCTCAATTTTGGAGAATTTGAAAATAAAATTAATCAGATGCTTTTTGTATCTGCAACTCCTAATGAGTATGAGGACTCGCATGAGCTTTTCAGAGCAGAACAAATCATCAGACCTACGGGATTACTTGATCCGTCTGTTGAGGTTCGACCTGTTGCAGGACAGATAGATGATCTTATCGGTGAAATAAGAAAAGAAACCGAAAAAAAGAACAAGGTACTTGTAACTACCCTTACAAAAAGAATGGCTGAAGAGCTGACTGATTACATGAAAGAGGTCGGAATAAGAGTAGAATATCTTCACTCAGATATAGATACACTTGAACGTACAAAGATAATCAGGGACATGAGAATGGATGCCTTTGACGTACTTGTCGGCATCAACCTTCTTCGAGAGGGACTTGATATTCCGGAGATAAGTCTGGTAGCAATTCTCGACGCAGACAAAGAGGGCTTTCTTCGTTCAACTACATCTCTTATTCAGACAATAGGACGTGCAGCCAGAAATGCAGAAGGTCATGTCATCATGTACGCTGACAAAATTACCGCATCGATGCAGGTAGCCATAGACGAGACGGCGAGAAGACGTGGAATCCAGGATGCCTACAACAAGGCTCATGGAATTACTCCTGCAACCATTAAAAAAGCTGTTCGTGAGCTTATCAGCATATCCAAAAAGGTTGATAAGAAAAATGGTGAACAGCTTGAAAAGGATTATGAATCCATGAGTGAAAAGGAACTGAGAAAGCTTGCTGAAGAGGTGAGAAAAAAGATGCATGCGGCAGCGGCAGAACTGGAATTTGAAAAGGCGGCAGAGCTCAGAGATAAGCTTGTAGAAATCAATGGCTATATTTATAACTAGAGCTTAAGCATCAAAGCATAACATGCAAACTGCTTTATGACATGTGATTTTTAGTATAACAGCGTTGATGTTTGTTAATTAACCTTTAGGTTATTTCAGATAAGGTTAATCTTTGATTCTATATAAAAATAAAAAGTAGGAAGCGATACTGACTAATGAATGACAGTTTAGAAAAAAATCTTTCTTATAAAAATAACGGAAAAAAATATATTCGAATCAGAGGTGCACGTGAGAATAATCTCAAGGGCATTGACATAGATATTCCAAGAGATGAATTTGTCGTTCTTACCGGACTTTCAGGTTCAGGTAAGTCATCACTTGCCTTTGATACAATTTATGCCGAAGGACAGAGAAGATATATGGAATCCTTGTCTTCTTATGCAAGAATGTTCCTCGGACAGATGGAAAAGCCGGATGTAGAGAGCATAGAAGGATTGCCACCGGCAATTTCCATAGACCAGAAATCAACAAACAAGAATCCACGTTCTACTGTGGGCACAGTGACTGAAATTTATGATTATTTCAGATTGCTCTATGCCAGAATTGGCACGCCTCATTGCCCAAAGTGTGGACGCGTTGTAAAGCGTCAGACTGTGGATGAAATGGTTGATGATATAATGACTTACCCCGAGCGTACAAAATTTATTATACTTGCGCCGGTGGTAAAGGGCAGAAAGGGCGAGCATGTAAAGGTTCTTGAGCAGGCCAGAAAAAGTGGTTATGTAAGAGTTTTTATTGATGGTAGTATGTATGAGCTGTCTGAAGATATCAAGCTTGAAAAAAATATCAAGCATAATATCTCCATCGTAGTAGACAGACTTGTCGTAAAACCTGATATTGAAAGCAGACTTACGGACTCAATAGAAAATGCCCTTAAACTAACAGAGGGAGTAGTTGTTGTAGACTTTCTTGAAAAAGAAGAAATAAAGACCTATTCCCAAAGCTTTTCATGCCCTGACTGTGGCATCTCAATTTCTGAGGTTGAGCCACGTTCATTTTCATTCAATAATCCATTTGGTGCCTGCCCGGCATGTCATGGCATTGGTATCAAAATGGAGTTTGATGAAAATCTTTTAATCCCTGACCAAAAGCTTTCGCTGAATGAAGGCGCAATTGCAGTAACAGGCTGGCAGTCTTCAAAGGATAAGGGTAGCTTTAGTCATTGTCTCTTAGAAGCATTGGCTGAAGAATATGATTTTAGCTTAGATACTCCTTACGAGGAGCTTTCACCTGAAATCCAAGACATTATAATGCATGGAACTCGTGGAAAATCAGTTTCTGTTCATTATCAGGGACAGCGTGGTGTTGGTGACTATGACATAGCCTTTGAAGGACTTTTGTTAAATGTTGCCAGACGTTACAGGGAAACAAGTGCTGAGTCTACAAAGGCAGAGTATGAAACCTTTATGACAATAACACCTTGCGTGGAATGTGGAGGAAAAAGGCTTAAGCCTGAATCATTGGCAGTTACTGTAGCAGATAAGAATATCGCAGAAATTACCGAAATGAGCATTGAGGTACTCGGTGATTTCATGCAGAATCTCACACTTACACCAATGCAGCAAAAAATTGGAGAGCTTGTACTTCGTGAGATTAGAGGCAGACTTCGTTTTCTGAATGATGTCGGACTTTCTTATCTTACTCTTGCGAGAGCCACAGCCTCTCTTTCAGGTGGAGAAGCTCAAAGAATCAGACTTGCAACACAGATAGGCTCCGGACTTGTCGGAGTTGCATATATTCTGGATGAGCCAAGCATAGGACTTCATCAGAAGGACAATGATAAGCTGCTGGAATCATTAAAGGGCTTAAGAGATTTAGGTAATACGCTGATAGTGGTCGAACATGATGAGGACACAATGTATGCGGCAGACTATATTGTAGATATAGGACCGGGAGCCGGCACTCATGGAGGCGAAGTGGTGGCCCAGGGTACTGTGGAGGACATTTGTGCCTGTAAAGAATCACTTACAGGAGCATATCTCAGCCGCAGACTTTTTGTACCATGCAGAAAATCTTATAGAAAACCAACAGGCTTTTTAGAGGTTATCGGTGCAAAAGAGCATAATCTTAAAAATATAAATGTTAAGATACCTATTGGAGTAATGACCTGCGTTACCGGTGTTTCAGGCTCCGGAAAGAGCTCACTTGTAACTGAAATTGTTTATAAAAGACTTGCCAGGGATTTGAATCGTGCACGAACAATAGTGCCGGGACTTCATGATGACCTTCTTGGCATGGAACAGCTCGACAAGGTTATCAACATTGACCAGTCACCAATTGGGCGAACTCCACGCTCTAATCCTGCCACCTATACAGGTGTGTTTGATATGATAAGAGAATTATTTGCCACAACCTCCGATGCCAAGATGCGAGGCTATGGTAAGGGAAGATTCTCTTTTAACATTAAGGGTGGTAGATGCGAGGCCTGTTCAGGTGATGGTATCAACAAAATTGAAATGAACTTCCTTCCGGACATCTATGTGACATGCGAGGTGTGTGGGGGTAAAAGGTACAACAGAGAAACTCTCGAGGTACTTTACAAAGGAAAGAGTATCTTTGACGTTCTCGACATGACAGTAGAAGAAGCACTCAGCTTTTTCACAAATGTACCTAAAATTAAGAACAAGCTACAGACCTTATATGATGTAGGCTTGTCTTATCTTAAGCTGGGACATCCATCTACACTTTTGTCCGGTGGAGAAGCCCAGAGAATTAAGCTGGCTACTGAGCTCAGCAGAAGAAGTACAGGCAAAACTATCTACATTTTGGACGAGCCAACTACGGGGCTTCATTTTGCAGATGTTCACAAGCTTGTAGAAATATTACAACGATTGACTGATGGAGGGAATACTGTCCTGATAATCGAACACAACCTTGATGTTATTAAAACTGCTGACTATATAATTGACATAGGTCCGGACGGCGGTGACAAGGGTGGTACGGTAGTGGCATGTGGAACTCCTGATGAAATTGCAGAAAACAGGAATTCTTATACAGGTATATATCTTAAAAAGATGCTTGATGAGGGTAAGAAGCTGGGGCTTGTCTCAGATTCAGACTTTCCGGACAAGGAGTTTAACTATGAGTAATCATTTTTATGCCATGATGTCTCGTATGAAATATATCGAGAGATGGGCACTTATGCGCAATTCGGCAAAGGAAAATATCAGTGAGCACTCGCTTGAAGTTGCCATGATAGCTCATTGTCTTGCAGTTATTGGAAACGTACGATTAGGCAAAGCTTATGATGCTGAAAAATGTGCCATGATTGGAATTTTTCACGACTGCTCAGAAATTATAACAGGCGATATGCCAACACCTGTAAAGTATTACAATTCAGACATTAGGGACATTTATCATGAAATAGAGGACAAGGCAAACATGACCTTGCTCTCTATGCTCCCTGAAGATTTAAGAGCATATTATAGGGAATATTTTTTCAAAGAAGAAGCTGACGCAGAGCTTTGGAGACTGGTTAAGGCAGCAGACAAAATTTCTGCACTTATTAAGTGTATAGCAGAAGAAAATGCCGGAAACACAGAATTTAAGGATGCGAAGCTGTCAACGCAGAAGGCAATTTCTGAAATGGATGTGCCTGAAGCACTGATTTTTTTAGAAGAATTTATTGATTCATATTCACTGACTCTTGACGAATTAAAGGTTGATATATAGAATTCATAACTGCAAGGATAGGAGACAGTTTGAAAAGAGCTATTTATGTTGATTATGAAAATGTAAGTCTTGGTGGACTTGCAGGCATTGAAAAGCTTACCGGTGATGACCTGGTACAGATTTTTATTGGTTCAAAAAGCCAGAAGCTTTCAATGGAAGATGCCGACAGAATTTTTAACTGTGAGGCAGAAATAGAAGTAATTACCAATAAGTATATTGGAAAAAATGCCCTGGACTTTATTATTATGGTACATATGGGGCATGATATTGCACTTAACGTGGCTAAGGAGTATTATATAATCTCAAAGGATAAGGGTTATGATCCGGCAATCCACGAAATGCGCAAAATGAGTGGTTTAACAGTTTCACGTCGCAATGAAATCACTTCTGTTGCCGATGAAAAGAATACCATTGGTAAAAAAATAATGGGTATTTTTGGAATAGGCAAGGACAAAGGACCTGAGGAACCTGACACAACAGAGCATACATTTGTAAAAGGTAAAGGGAAAAATAAAAAACCATTAGTGACAAATAAGCAAACTGATGGACAAAAGGCTGAGGATGGTATAAAATCAGACTATGAAAAGCCACATGCAGATGATAACAGACAGCAGGTTGATTTTTCAAAAAAGAAGCAAAGACCTAGGAAAAGCAACCAGTCAGCAAAGCCATTTAATTCTGATAATGACAGCCAATTAGAAAAGAAGCAGACTGAAAAGGGAAAACAGCTTGAAAAGGCACATAATTCTAATAATGGCAGTCAATTAGAAAAGAAGCAGACTGAAAAGGGAAAACAGCTTGAAATGGCACATAATTCTGATAATGGCAGCCAATTAGAAAAGACCTTTAGTTCAGAATTGGGCAATCAGTCAGCTGAAAATCATCAAATTGCTAAGCCAAAGAAATCGAAGAAAAAGCGTACGATTTCTAAAAAAACGGTTGATAATCCGACTGACAAAAACGAAGCTGATAATTCTCAGAACTCAGATAAGAAGTCAGAGAAGGCTAAACAGGCAAATGATAAGCCGGTAGAAAAAACTAAAAAGCCAGCAGCAAAGAAGCAGGCAGAAAAGTCACAGCAGCCGGCAACAAAGAAGCAGGCAGAAAAGTCACAGCAGCCAGCAGCAAAGAAGCAGGCAGAAAAGCCACAGCAGCCAGAAGTAAAGAAGCAGGCAGAAAAGCCACAGCAGCCAGAAGTAAAGAAGCAGGCAGAAAAGCCACAGCAGCCGGCAACAAAGAAACAGGCAGAAAAGCCACAGCAGCCGGCAGTAAAGAAACAGGCAGAAAAG
>CAZVBH010000001.1:0-56441 GCA_964625275.1 uncultured Lachnoclostridium sp. | reverse complement strand
TGTCAAAATAATTATCTTAGTCTTATCTTAGCACAAGACACCAAAAATAGCAACAATATTTGTATATTTCTTTCTTTCATTGCGTGGCTATTTTAGTTTTAAAAAAGGCCTTTGCTTTGTGGGCAAAAGTCTTAAAATAAGCTGCGATTTTTGATATAAGATGAATTTCCTTTTATATCTAAAACGCCTAAAATATGTTCCTGATATTTAATGCTTATGTTATACTCAAAATGAGCATATTTGTCAATATAAGAACACCTGCCCATACTCAAAATGAGTATGATAATAAAAAAAGCAGATGCCCCACACATCTGCTTTCTTTTTTATTTAATCATTCTAATTTTTTCAATGAACCAAGGTCTCTTAGTTCCGTACCCCTGTATTTCTCCGAAAGAGGACTAATTTGAATAATCTTCTTTCTTTTCAACTACTATCTTGATGTCATCCGGTGTTCCTACAAGATGCTGTCCTGCATGAATTGTTCCATGAGCCTCTACGATACAGTTTTCGATGTATGTATTGTCTGCGATATGAACATCATTGAGAATAATTGAATTTTTAATTACACAATTATCGCCGATATAAACCTTCTTGAAAATAATTGAGTTTTCTACCTGACCATTTACGATTGTTCCGCTTGCAACAAGACTGTTCTTTACTGCTGCATTTGGATTGTACTTTGCAGGTGGAAGGTCATCTACCTTTGAATAAACATCCGGATGCTCCTTGAAGAAGTAATCTCTTACCTCTCTCTTCAGGAAATCCATATTTGTTTTGTAATAGGATTCAACTGATGCAATGTTAGCCCAGTAGGTATTCATCTTGTAAGCTGCAATATTTTTAGAATCTTTGTAACGAACAAGAATACCTCTTACAAAATCAAAGTGATCATCACGAATTGCCTCTTCACAAAGCTCAATAAGAAGTCTTCTTCTTATTACATAAACACCTGTGGAAATAAGGTTCGAGCTTGACTTTAAAGGCTTTTCTTCAAAATCAACGATTTTGTTGTTACGGTCTACAGTTACTGAACCGAATCTTGTAATATCTTCATCATCTGAAGCATCTCTTACAACTACTGTAATATCTGCATGCTTTTCAATATGATAATTGATAACATCATTATAATCGAGCTTATAAATACCATCACCTGAGGTAATTACTGCATAAGGCTCATGACTGTCGCGAATCCAATCAAGGTTTTGACAGATTGCATCAAGGGTGCCTCTGTACCAAAAGCTGTTATCTGTTGTAATGGTTGGTGCGAAAGTATAAAGGCCTCCCTGCTTACGTCCAAAATCCCACCACTTTGATGAGCTTAAGTGCTCATGAAGTGAACGGCTGTTGTACTGGGTAAGTACGGCTACCTTCTGAATATGGGAGTTACTCATGTTACTGAGTGCGAAGTCAATACTTCTATAGCTTCCTGCAACAGGCATTGCTGCAATAGCTCTTTTATTGGATAATTCCTTCATTCTGGTAGAATTGCCACCAGCTAAAATAATACCTATTGCTTTCATCGTCTGTCACCTGCCTTAATTAAACTTCCGCCACTTGGGAGTATTCCGTTGATATAATCATCTTCTGCAGTTCCGCCGCTGATAACTGTATTCTTTCCAACGGTAACGCTATCAGGAATAACTGTATCTTCGCCGACTGTAACAAGATCATCGCCATAAATCTTTGGATATTGTTCATTAGGAACAGATTCACCAACACCAATTTTACAGTTTTCACCGACAACTGTATTTTCACCTATGATTGCTTTCTCAAGATAGGTTCCTTTACCGATTACACAATTTTTCATAATTATTGAATCACGAACCACTGCGCCTTCTTCAATAACTACGCCTGCACCGATAACAGAATTGTGAACCTCACCATAGATTTCCGTACCTTCAGAGATGATTGCACGATTAATTACTGCTGTGTCTGAGATATACTGTGGTCTGATGATGTCGCTCTTTGTATAAATCTTCCAGAATTCGTCATAAAGATCGAATACCGGAACAATATCAATGAGCTCCATATTTGCTGCCCAATATGAGCCAAGAGTTCCTACATCCTTCCAGTAGCCCTTGAATTCGTAAGCAAATACTCTGTCACCTCTGTTGTGGCAATAAGGGATAATATGCTTACCAAAGTCACAGCCCTCCTGATCCTGAAGTGTGAGAAGTGCTTCTCTAAGTACCTTCCAGGTGAAGATATAGATACCCATTGACGCAAGGTTACTTCTTGGATTCTTTGGCTTCTCTTCGAATTCGGTGATACGCATATTTTCATCCGTAATTGTTACACCGAAACGGCTGGCCTCTTCCCATGGTACCTGAATTGTAGCAAGGGTAATGTCTGCATTATTTGCCTTGTGGTAATTGAGCATTTCTTCGTAGTCCATTTTGTAAATGTGGTCACCACCAAGGACGAGAACATACTCGGGATTGTAATATTCCATAAAACGGAGGTTTTGGAATATAGCATTCGCTGTTCCTGAATACCATTCGGCATTAGTGCTTTTTTCGTAAGGTGGGAGAATTGAAACACCACCTACATTTCTGTCAAGATCCCATGGAATACCGATTCCAATATGAGTGTTAAGTCTCAGTGGCTGGTACTGTGTCAGCACGCCGACTGTATCAACACCCGAATTAATACAGTTGCTGAGAGGGAAATCAATTATAGAATACTTTCCGCCAAAGCCAACTGCAGGTTTAGCTACGCCAGAGGTCAGCACGCCGAGACGGGATCCTTGTCCACCTGCGAGCAACATGGCTATCATTTCTTTCTTAATCACTTGTTCTACCTCGTATAGTTTAGTCAATTGTAACTGTTTCCAGTATAGCATACTCATTCCGATTTGTGAACAATTTTTTATAAAGTTTTTTAATAAAATTTCGTTTTTTTGTACACATTCAACAATGTTTTACTGCTTTTTGGGGCTGATAGTCGTTTTTATCGTTCTAAATCGACCTTTTTCGCACAAAATTTTCATAAATTTTTCACAAAATGCCTTTCTTACACTTTTTGTTGATTTCACTCTTTATGATTTATTTTGTTGCTTTTACCGGCAATTTATATCATTTTGGCAATATTTACTCTTGATTTTATTCAATTAAATGCTATCATTAATTTTTAGGAAATTTTTACAAGTTTTCAAAACCTACTATAGTTTTAAAACTTAATTTTAAACTTAATATGATGATTTTTTCAGAAAGGACCTTCCTTATGTATCAGATAGATATTAATAATCCGGTTCATATTCATTTTATTGGAATCGGTGGAATCAGCATGAGTGGTCTGGCTGCCCTGCTTGCCTCAAAAGGCTTTAAGGTTAGTGGCTCAGACAGAGACAAAAGCGAAATCACAAAACTCCTTAGTCAAAAGGGTATCAAAATATATTATGGTCAGTATGCAGACAATATTACTGATGATATTGATGTCGTGGTTTATACGGCTGCAATCCATCCGGACAATCCTGAGTATGCAGAATGTGTCAGACGTGGTCTTCCAATGATGGATCGTGCCACCTTACTTGGCGAGCTTTGTAAGTTCTTCAAGACCTCTATTGGTGTTGCCGGTACTCATGGCAAGACAACCACCACCTCAATGCTTGCAACAATCCTTTTATCAGCAGATACGGATCCTACCATTTCTGTCGGAGGCATGCTTCCTGCAATTGGTGGTAATCTTAGAATTGGTGAGGGAAATCAGTTTTTATTTGAAGCCTGTGAATATACCAATTCATTCCTCAAATTCTTCCCTACCGATGAAGTAATTTTAAATATCGAGGCCGACCATCTTGATTTCTTTAAGGACCTTGATGATATCAGACATTCATTTAATAAATATGTACGTCTTCTTCCGGAAGATGGTCATCTTGTTATTAATGGAGCAATTTCCAAGCTTGAGGAAATTACTGAAGGCTGCAAATGTCCTGTAATTACTTATGGCTTGACACCTGAGGGTGAGGATGCAGCTAAGTTTCCTTATAATTATACTGCTGCCAATATCGAGTTTAACGAGCTTGGCAGGGCTACCTATGAGCTTATCGAAAATGGTATTGGTATTACAACTATTTCTCTTGGTGTTCCGGGTCTTCACAATGTATCCAATTCTCTCGCAGCAATTGCTCTTTCAAGAGCATTGGGAATTTCAATGGCACATATAAAGGAAGGTCTTCTTTCTTTTACAGGAACAGAAAGACGTTTTCAGAAGAAGGGTGAAATCTGTGGTGTAACAATCATCGATGATTATGCTCACCATCCTACTGAAATATCTGCGACACTTGCAACTGCGAAGAAATATAATGCCAAGAATGTATGGTGTGTTTTCCAGCCTCATACCTATTCCAGAACAATTGCCCTGAAGGATGAATTCGTTCAGGCTCTGCGCGCAGCCGACAAGGTTGTACTTGCTAAGATTTATGCGGCAAGAGAAGTTGATGAAGGTGTCATTAGCTCGGCTGATTTATGTGAAGAGCTGAAGGCTTTGGGTGTAGAAGCCTATTATTTTCCAACCTTCGATGAAATTGAAAATTTTTTATTAAATAATTTAGTAAACGGCGACATGTTGATAACTATGGGCGCCGGAGATGTAGTAAAAATAGGCGAACACCTACTCGGTAAATAAGTTATCCACATTATCCACAGCCTGACCCAGGGGTCTAAGGCTGTGGATATTTTTTTGTTTTTTTCAGGCGATTTAAGTCGTAGGATTTCCCGAATTTATGGGCTTTTCAGAGCTTCGACAGGCTTTTACAAAATCTATTCCACCGAGTTATCCACATTATCCACATTTCCATTCTACAACCTTCTACGGTTTTTGGGGGTATTTCTTTTTTTATAATCTTGTGGTATAGTATGAATCGTTCGGCAGTTATGTGGCCGTACACATTTTATGTAATATGGAGTAAAGCAATGTGTAAGATTAGTTCAAACGGATATAATACAGGGGTTACGGTCATTTCCAATCTTTTTCTGGATAATTTCATGCCCGATTCTAACGAGCAGGATCTCAAGGTCTACCTTTATATCCTCAGATATGCAAATGTTCCTTCTGCTGAAATTTCATTAAAGCAGATTGCAAATACACTTGACCTTACTGCCAACAAAGTAAAAAAATCACTTAAGCACTGGATGTCCGAAGGTATTCTTGAATTTACCCTAGACAAATCCGGTGAAATCGATAATATCAAATTAAATGACATAAATGCGTTATTTGTAGACAGGGAGGCTTGGGCTTGCCCTGACAATAATTATTATAATTATGGCACCGAAGAGACGTCTGATGAGTCTGCCAAAGAAATTAATCAAGATAATCAAGAAAGCATTAACTTGACTAATTTCATGGCTAAAGATGATTTAACTGTTTCTGATTTTCGAGCTAAAACTGATTTAGCTGTTTTAGAAACGTCCGGAGAAGATATTTCATCTTCTGAACCGGAAAGCGTGTCGGGCTTTGTCCTTCCCGCTCTTACCTCTGAGGAGCTTTTTTCAATTGCAGAGACCGATACCCGTTATCAGAAGCTGTTTAATGTGGTTGAAAAGCTTATGTCTCCAAAGAATCTTAGTCTGGATGATACAAATACTCTTGCAAGCATTATTAATGGTACGAATTTTGATGATGAGCTTATTATTTATCTTTATGATTATTGCTGCAATATTGTCAAAAAAACGTCACCTGCATACATAAGCTCTGTTGCTACTGACTGGGCTTCAAAGAATGTAACTACGGTCAGCGATGCTAAATTTCTTGACCAGTATCACAATGGTTTTCTTAAGAGCTGCCGTAATGAATTAGGTATTTCCGGTGGCTGGGGCAGTTCCCAAATTGAAACAATTGACAGCTGGATTTTCAATTATGGCATTGACCAGCGCGTTGTTATTGAGGCCTGCAAGGATGCGAAGGCCTATGCTCCTGATGGCGCTTATAAATGTCTGTTAAAAATAATTGACAGTCTTCACAGCAACCAGGTTCATACTCTTGATGAATACAACGAATATCAGAAGAAGCGTAAGGCTGATAATCGTCTGAAATATGATAAGTCAGGCAAAGCTCCTTCAAAGCAGGGAAATGCCTATAATCAGTTTAATGATTTTGAGCAGAGGAAGGTTTCTAAAGAGGAAGCCGAAAAGCTGGAATATCAGCTTATAAATAAGAATTATGCCAAAGGTTCTTTTGCAGCTTTAAAAGCCAGCTTAAAAGCAGTACCGGACGAAGGTTGATTCATCCTTATCCGTAGGAGGAAAGCTCTATGATTTCAAATTCTCAATCTGACATTATTTCACGCATTTACGAGCAGCGTCATTACCATGCAAGGGATTTACTTGCCAAACGTACCGAGGAGGTCATCTCCGTTCAGCCTGCAATTGAAGAAATAAATGATAAGATTATTGATAATTCTATGCGTGCGGCCAGAATGTCTCTTTTGGCCTCTGATGAATCTGCCCTTACGGAGTTAAAGCTTACTAATGAGGCTCTAATTGACACAAAACGTCAGCTGATTGTTAAGGCAGGATTTCCGGCAGATTATCTTGAAAATATATATGAATGTCCGGAATGTAATGATACCGGAGTTATACGCGACAGGGATGGCATAATCATTTCCAAATGTCGTTGCTACATAAGGACAGTTATTGACACCTTCTACATGACTCCTGAAAGACGTGAGCTTTTGGCGAAGGAATGCTTTGGCAATTTTGATGATTCACTGTACAGTAGTGAAGAAAGCTACAAAGGAAGTGGTTTGTCCTGTTACCAAATTATGGAAAGCAGCTTTGCTAATGCTACCTCTTTTTGTAAAAGCTTCGATACAGAATTTAAAAATCTGTATATCTCGGGCAATACAGGAACCGGGAAGACCTTTTTGGCAAATTGCATTGCCGGTTATCTGACAGACAGAGCTCATTCTGTTCTATATATGTCAGCCCTGGATTTTTTTGAATATTGCCGAAAAAATACTTTTGCAAATGGTTATGAGGCCAAGGCAACTGAAGATGACCTTGATTTTATATATACTGCCGAGTGTCTTATTCTGGATGATTTAGGAGCTGAAAATTCAAGCAAATTTACAAATTCTCAGCTTTTTAATCTTATCGAAAAGAGACTTTTAAAAAGACTTCCTACAGTCATAACCTCGAATCTTTCTCCAAACGACCTTAAAGAAAGATATTCCGAGAGAATTTCATCCAGAATTTTGGCTTACTATCAGCTTTTGACAATGCCGGGTGATGACAATAGAATTAAGCAGTAATAAAGTCATGGCATTTTGTACAGATTTTTAAATAAAAAAAAAGATATTGGTGTATTTTAACTATAGATTTATTTTTGCGGTTAGTCTATACTTAGTATACGTGGTAACATTGCGTATTGTTGCTCAAAATGAGCTTTACATATGTGCCTGTTGTAAAAATTATTTTACTACTTTAGGAGGATTATCGTCTATGTCTCAGGAAGATATGTTTACGGAAGACATTTCTTACGGCCCGCTTGGAATCATCGCTCTCAAGAGCAGTGAAGCCATGGGAGCAAAGGTTGACCAGTATATTGCCGGTTGGAGAAAAAACAGGGAAAGCAAATTCAAGGCAGATGCTGCTTTTCATAATTATCAGAGGGATTCTTATCTTATTGATTTTAAGTGTCCTCGTTTTGGTACCGGTGAAGCTAAATGTGTTATCAATGAATCCGTCAGAGGTAAGGATATTTTCATTATTCTTGATGTTTGTAATTACAGCCTTACTTATACTGTATGTGGTCAGAAGAGTCCTATGTCTCCTGATGATCATTTTTCTGATTTAAAGAGAGTCATTGCTGCTATTAGTGGCAAAGCCAGAAGAATTACTGTTATCATGCCTTTCCTTTATGAAAGTCGTCAGCACAAGAGAAGTGCCAGAGAATCCCTTGACTGTGCAATCGCTCTTCAGGAGCTTGTAAATATGGGCGTAGATTCAATCATCACCTTCGATGCTCATGATCCTCGTGTGCAGAATGCCATTCCTTATAATTCATTTGAGAATGTTCAGCCTGCATATCAGTTTGTCAAGGCACTTATTAAAAATGTTCCTGACATCAAAATCAATTCAAAAGATCTTATGATTATTTCTCCTGATGAGGGTGCAATGGGACGTGCAGTTTATTTTGCTACCGTTCTTGGCGCAGACATGGGTATGTTCTATAAGAGACGTGATTATACAAGAGTCGTCGATGGAAGAAATCCTATTGTTGCCCATGAGTTCCTCGGTACTGATGTTGAGGGTAAAGATGTTATCATTCTCGATGATATGATTTCATCAGGCGAGAGTATGATTGATACAGCTAAAGAGTTAAAAAGAAGAAATGCAGGACGTATTTTCGTATGCTCAACCTTTGGTCTTTTCACTAATGGTCTTGAAAAATTCGATGAAGCCTATAAAGCCGGTCTCATCTATCGAGTAATTACGACCAACCTGATTTATCAGACACCTGAGCTTCTTTCAAGAGAATGGTATATTAGTGCTGATATGGATAAGTATGTCGCACTTTTGATAGACTCACTTAATCACGATGCTTCAATTAGTGATTATCTCAGTCCTACCGAAAGAATCCACAGACTTCTTGAGAAGCGTGAACGTGGTGAAGAAATAAAATAAAAGCTTTTTATAACACTCATCCCCAGGAGATTCTCCTGGGGATGTTTTTGTTAGTCTTTAATTAGAAGATGATGAAGAAGAGAAAGACGAAGATTTATTTCTTTCTTTTTGTGGCGAATTAAGAAAAGAATAATTAGGAGTGCAGATTAATATGTTTTATTATCTTAAGAAATGCAAAGATTGAAGATGTTGAGCAGTTTTTGAAAGAATCTGAAAAAGCTGATACACCATGGGAAAGAGAAAATATTAGTTCAATATTAGAGGTCAGTATTTCAGCTAACCGCCAGACATTCGAAAATTTTAACCTTATCTGAAAAGTCAGATAAGGTTAAAATGCAGTTTACAAAGTTCTGCTCTTTAAAAGCTCGACTGCAGTTTTATTTCTAAGTTCTAATATCAAACATGTCGACATTATAATTCCAAAGAATAAGTATAGTAATACCGGCGACTTAACTGATGCACCCCAGAATGAATACATTATATTGTGTCTTCTGGCATATGAATCAAACCATAATCCTCCTATTATATAAAATATAGCTGAGAATAGTGTTGTTATCAGTACATACCCAATTACTATCAGGTAAATTCTAGGTTTGCTGGCTCCGTTTAAATAATAAACGCTGTAAATTTTCTCACTATTTTGAACCTTTACAAATGACAGACAATAAATTGCTGCAATCATAATAAGAATACTAACCAAAATAGTTGGTATATATGTATATATCTTTCTATTCGCAACCATTTTAGATTCTTTTATAAATGTATCCAAATCTTTTCCACAGCCACCACAGCTAAAATTCAAATCAGCATTAAGTTTATCACATTCCTCATCCGATAATGAATCATCATAAATATAAATTGCCCAGTTGCCGGCATCAGCAAAATAAACTTCAGTATTTTCTAATACCTCATATTGACAGATAGCATAAGCAGCCCCCTCTGAAGTGTTTGGTGCCTTATAAAAGCCCGAATAATTGAAATTTTCAAAAGAATAGCTTTCCATGTCAAATACTTCAGTACTATCCTGCATCAATCCGATTATTTCAACCTTAGTTCCATTAAAATCAATTGAATATATATCACCTACATTATAGCCTGTCGTATCTCCACCTATTATAACAGGAATTGTATCACTTTTTGTGTCACTTTTCTTAAACCATCTGCCATCCTTCAGTCTTCCTTTCCAGTTATTCCAAATAAGTTCATCATAAACATAAGTTTTAAGACTTTTTTCTCCCAACTTCAAATAGGCAGTATATGAAATATATTCTGTTTCTATACCCGGGTATTCCGAAATATCTCTTTCAAACAAATAATTTTCATATTCTTCATTTTGTTCTGTTGACAAGTAAGTCACGAATCCTTTTTTTTCACTCAGTTCTTCAAACGGCTGCAATTTGCCATTTTCATAATTCAGAAAAGAATATAAAATTGTTATCAACAAACATAACCCCGCTATAAAAATAGAAATAAATACATTTTTAATTTCTCTGAAATATTCAAATATTGTTAATCTTAACATACCAACTACTCCTTTGCATATATCAGTTGGCTTTTTATACTTTTCATAGAAAACCAAAAACTTAGCAAAAAGAACAAAACAAATATGGCAACAATTTCAAATATCGTAAAGTATAAACACACTTTAGTTGTGATGGTGATTTCCATATACATAAATATACTGTTTAACCAGTACTTCTGGCAAAGCCTGAAAATCAATGTACCAAGTATTATTGACGGTACACTTAACAGCATCATCTCACCCTGAAGAATAAATGTACCTTTTAATCTTCTGCAGCCACAAATCTGCATGATTGCATAATTATTTTTTCTAAGTGTAAAGAAAAAATTATAGATTATAAACAGTACTATTACTGTTGCAACCATGGTAATAGCAGATACTGAAAAGGTTGATTTTAAAACAGCAGCAGCATCTTCATTAGAATAAGTTTCAAGCTGGGTAGAATACGAACCGCCCATATAACGATCTGTGATTTGTAATAATTCATCCAATTCATTTTCTGCTAAAATGCGATTAAGTGACAAAACAATACCAGTTACAGATACATTCATTTTTCTGGCTGTCGCGGGATTAAAAACAAGAGCTGTTGAACCTCTTTCAGTTGTTTTTTCTACACCAATTATTTCTATTTTAGTATCATTATATGCATAATATTTTTCTGAATATTGACCGTCATCGGCACTTAATGTTGCATAACAGATATCTGAATTAAGTGTCTCATTCGTAAAAATTTGACCACTAATCAAATCAAGTTTTTCCCTATCTAACGTTGAATTCGTTATATATTTGCCATTTTCTATTGAAAACTTGCAAAATATACTTGTATAAAAATTATCTCCATAAATATATGGAAACGAAACCCCGATACTACTATAAATGCCATTAAATTCTTCGTCTATATCAAAAAACATTTTCTCTATATCTTTAAAATATATAGGATTATTTTCCCGATCATTTATATTTAAATAAAGATAAGTATTTGAATGCATATCTTCTTTCAAAGACATATAATCATTTGAAATAGCACCCATAACAAAAAGTATTGCAAAAGCAGATAGCATCTGCACTAAAATCAAGAGAATAACAAAAGCTTTTTTAGTTTTCCAAGCAGTTTTAATATTATTTTTAATTATTATAATCATTTTTTAGCCCACATAGTTGGTCTCTGATGCCAATCATTGTGAATATATGACTAGTCAATATTCACAATTTCCCTTGAATAAAACCACGCTTTAATAAAAAAAGCACAATTCAAATCATTGTCTCAACTGACATCATAATCAAAGCGGATATTCGTTCTAATTAGGCATTTCACTTCTTCGCTTTAAACATTCCCAGAACCAGCTTTGGTGTAAGCTTTGCTCCATTAAAGAAAAGAAGCGCTTTATAAATTTTTGCTGCTACATACATTAGAAGCATTGCTCCTATAATTGAGATGACGGCTGATACAATTCCCATCCAAAGTGGTATTGCTCCTAAAAGCATCGCTCCGGGTGTTATCATTGCTGCTGTGAATGGAATGAAATGAAGGACATTTGAAACGCTGCCTTCTCCATTTACCAATTGTATTAAATCTATCATGAAACTGATTACTATAGGCATCACAAAGAGCATCTGTACGCTGGCTGCATTTTCAGGCTTAGTTACGAAGCTTCCTGCAAAGCCTGCAAGCACAAGATAGAATATAATTCCTACAAGCATTAGGACTATAGCCATAACTACTGCCGCTTTATCAAAGGCCATCATTCCAAACAGTTCACGTATCATATTTAGTGCATAGTCTACCTTACTTTCGTAGTTTGGATAAAGCATCTTTGCCATTGCATCTCCGCCAAAAATACCCCAAATTGCTGCCACAATCCAAATTATAAACTGAATGAGTGAGGTTAATATTACTGCAAAAACCTTTCCTGCAACCAGTCCGTACGGGGTTACTGAGGTTAGCAGCTGTTCTACAAGCTTAGAGCTTTTCTCCATGCTGACCTCACTGCATATTTTCTGTCCATAAAGTAAGACTATCATATAAATCACGAATAGAAGAAGCATAAATACTATGACCTCTATTATGTCCTTCATCTCGTCTTCATCAGAGTCAAAGCTCAAGGTCGTATAATCTGTCTGAATCAATGCATTTGCAAGTGCTGCTTCTGAAAGACCTGAAGCCTTATATACATGAAGCTGAAAGCAGGCTACAAGACCTTCTCCAAATACATCCAGAAGCTCTCCATCTATATCCGAATCATCAGAAGTTATGATTCGCAACAGATAGCCATCCTCAGTTTCTGTCTGTTTAACGAGAACAAAGTCGTTGTCTTCTCCTTCTTCCTCAATAAGCTTGTCCTCATCGGTACATTCCTCAAAATCAACCCCAGTCAGATACTCATCCTCTAGCTGCTTTGCATAAGCTGAAAAATCAGCTATGCCAAGACCTGTATCATCTATTACATAGGCTTTTTCTATATTAAACTCGGATGCATCGACCTCTTCCTCCGGTTGATTTAACAGCACAAATGCCGCTGCCGCTCCTCCAAGCAGAATGATTGCAAAAATCAAGGTTATGGCTATGAATTTTTTGGACTTAAGCTGTGTTTTAAGTGTATATCTGAATACAGGCATAAATCCTGATAATTTATTCTTCATGTCCTGCACCTCCTCTGCTCTTTGCTCTGGAATCGGCTATTGCGCCTTTTGCGATTTGTATCATCTGTTTTAGCTTTATTGGGCTGCCATTCATCATTATTATCGTCTCATAAATCATTGATACAAGCTTCTGAACCAAAAGTGCCGTTATTACCTGAAGCACAATCACTATAAGGGCATCGACAATTCCTGCCTTGCCAATGAATAAGGCTCCCGGCATGACAAAGGCTGAGGTAACAGGGAAGTACATTATAAACTTAACATAAGTATTTATTCCCACAGTCCACATAAGCTCTACTGCCGCAAGACTTGCAAAAAATGCTATCATAATGAGCTGTGTACAGGCTGCCATGCCCTGCTGAAGCTCCTCCATCTTGCTTACTGAAGCTGCAAAAAGGCCTGAAATAAGTCCAAAGATATAAATTCCAAGTGCCATAATTATAAGGCAAAGAATAATATTTATAAAGGAGAGACTCTTTATTGCATCTGTTGACAGGAAGCCGGAGAAAAGTCCCGCCATATCCACATCAAACATCAGCTTTGCTGCCTTTGTGGATATAAAGCCTGCAAGTAATATCGCTCCAACCTCACCGACTGCACAAAGCAGCATCGCAACGATTTTTCCGGTAATAAGAGCCATCGGTCTTACGGTTGTCATGAGATACTCAACCACACGATTTGTCTTTTCTTCTGCAACCTTACTGCCTACCATTGAGGCTGACATTATTACCACCATGTATGTAATCATAAGCACAGCATAGACAACATTGTAGTCATTATTATCTATTACTACTACATCGTTGCCTTCTTTATCCGCAAGATATTCTTTTTCGCTAGCTGTGTCATAATCTATGTCTTTACTTACCATTGCGCGCGCTTCCTCGCTTATTTCATAAGCAGAAAGCTTATATTTGTCAAACCATTCACTAAGGTCTGTTCCAAGTTCATCAAGCTCGTCCTCTTCTACATCACTGTCCGGATCATAATAAAGCTTAAATGAATACTCTCCCATCAGTGTGTCAAGAACTGCACTAAGAATTACTTCGTTGGAATGTTCCTTTTTTATTTCCTCCTCCAACTCATCCTTTGTCTTATCTGAGTCTTCAAAGCTTAGCTCCGCAAAGTTTTCAGAATCTGCAATTCCACTTTTAAGTGCTGAAGCCGTCAGTCCAATGCTTGCTTCATCATCATTTATTACATAAACCTTTTCTATATTGCAGGAGCTGTCTGTATCTTCCTTTTGAAAATATGCCATCACAGGAAAAGCCACAAGCATGATTAGCACCATAACAAAGGTACTGATTCTTAAAGAGTTTGATTTCCATGCCTGTTTAAAGGTAAACCTGAACACCTGTGAGAAGCCACGATATTCAGATTTATTCATTGCTTTCTTTTCCTACCTTTTCTACAAATATTTCATGAAGTGAAGGCTCAGTGAGTTCAAACTTTACGATTGGAACTCCTGCCTCTACCAGCTTATTTAAAAGTCCCTTAGCCTGTTCCTCAGCTTCAAGTCTGATTTTCGTTTCAGATGGTGTTTTTTCTACAACATTTAAGTTCATTTCGCTAATAAAGGAGCTGATATCTGCATCTGCCTTGATTACAAGATTGACTCTTCCGTAGGATTTTTTGATTTCATTGAGATTGCCTTGTAAAACTACATTGCCACGATTGAGAATTGTTAAATCAGAGCAGAATTCTTCAATTGTAGCCATCTGATGGCTGGACATTATTATATATTTGTTGCGTGCTTCTTCTTCCTTGATAATTTCTCTAAAGAGGTCAGTATTTACGGGATCAAGGCCACTAAGCGGCTCATCCAATACAATAATTTCCGGATCGGAAATTAGTGTCGCCATAAGCTGAACCTTCTGCTGATTACCTTTGCTAAGCTGGTCAGCCTTGTATGGCTTTGGCTTTTTTTTGCCGACTGCTACAGGATAAAAATATTCCGTAAGCTGCAGTCTTTCTGCCCAGTATTTGATTCTTCTCTCTGCTTCCTTTTTTGATATGTTCTTAAGACTGGCGAAATAAATCATCTGATCCATAAGTGTTACCTTTGGATAGAGGCCTCTTTCCTCTGCCATATAGCCGATATTCATTTCTCCGACTCTTAGAGGTCTGCCGTTGAAGGTTACGGTTCCTCCATCACTTGCAAGCATTCCAAGAATTATTCTTATCGAGGTGGTCTTTCCTGCTCCATTTGTGCCTAAAAGTGCATAAACTCCCGGCTTATTCATGGTAAATGACAGATGATTTACTACTGTCTTTTCTCCATATTTTTTAACCAGGTCAACTACTTCAAGTCCCATGCCTGTTGTTTCCATTAATCTTACCTTCCCTTTATCTTATTTTAGCTTAGCTGAAAAGCTCACCTCTTATTAAGCAAAAAAACGCCTTTATTGGGGGTGCCTTTTCAGTAGTTAACGCTTTATAGCAAAAAAGTCCCTATACCTCACTTAATAAGTGAGGCAGGGTCTTAAAATTTATCTGTTGCATTTGTAAAGAAGATCTTCCCATCTTCTGTCAACCTCTGCCTGGAACTGTGCGATGAGGTCCTCATTACCTTTCTTGAAAAGGTGCTTAAATCTGCCCTGTGGACGAAGGAAGTCCTCAATTGGGAGCTTCTTCTTTGGCTCATAGTTGAGAATCCACTTGCCATGATCTACTTCAAAAAGTGGCCAGTAACAGGTCTCTACGCCAAGCTTGCAGATTTCCATTATATCTTCGGTCGGATATCTCCAGCCTCTTGGACATGGTGCCATTACATTTAAGAAGGCTGCACCCGGTGTATAAATTGCCTTTTCTGATTTTGTATAAAGATCCTTAAAATTGCCAAGAAGTGTTGATTGCGCAACATAAGGCACATCATGATCAGCAATTATTGATGCCAAATCCTTACGGTTCTGCAGCTTTCCGTTACTCTGGCTGCCTACAGGAGTTGTTGTTGTATCTGCGAACATTGGGGTCGCTGAGGAACGCTGAATACCGGTATTCATGTAAGCACCATTGTCATAGCAGACATAAACCATGTCATGATTTCTTTCCATTGCTCCTGAGAGTGACTGAAGACCGATATCATAGGTTCCACCGTCACCACCAAAGGTAATAAATTTATAGGTATCGTTAATCTTGCCTTTTCTTTTTAAAACATTATAGGCTGTCTCAACACCTGACATTGTTGAGCCTGCATTTTCAAAAGCATTATGAATATAGCTGTCTTCATAAGCTGTATAAGGATACATAAAGGTTGAAACCTCAAGACAGCCTGTTGCATTACCGATTACTGCCTTGTCACCTTCATGAAGTGCTCTGAGTACGGTTCTTACTGCTATCGTTCCACCACAGCCGGCACACATTCTGTGACCTGGAGCAAGACGTTCAGGCTTGCTGCAAACTTCTTTGAAATTATAAGTATTTTCTGCCATTTTCTTCCTCCTAGTTGTCATCGCGGCTTCTAAGTCCGATATATTCAAACTGCTTTGCCTCTTTACCAAATTCATTTATGTCACGAAGGTTGTAATAAACCTCTTTTGCATCACTCACCTTGTAGTCACGTCCGCCAAGTCCGTAGAGATAAGAAACTGTCTTTGCGGCCATGCCACTTCTGTACATAGCTGCGATGACCTCTCCTGCAAGTGGTCCTCCCTGTGTAGAGAAGGTCTCTGAACGGTCAAGAATTGCTACAACCTTTACATTTTTAAGTGCTTCGCAAATTTCCTCTGCAGGGAATGGTCTGAATACTCTTATCTTTATGAGACCTGCCTTAATGCCCTCTTCTCTAAGCTCGTCAATTGCATCCTTTGTTGTTCCCGCTGCTGAGCCGATGATTACTACTGCATAATCAGCATCTTCCATTTTATATTCTTCAAAGAAGCCATATTTTCTGCCTGTCATTGCTTCAAATTCCTTTGCAACATCGAGAATTACCTGCTTTGCATTCTCCATTGCATGAACCTGAGCCCTATGTGACTCCATATAGTAATTTGATACTGCATAAGGTCCGACTGACATTGTACAGTCTTTATTTAAAAGATAATTTTCCGGTTCGTATTCTCCTACAAAGGCACGTACCTTATCATCCTCGATAAGCTCGATATTTGCAAGGGCATGACTTGTTATGAAGCCATCCTGACAAACCATGATAGGAAGCATTACGTCCTTGTGCTCTGAAATTCTGAAGCACTGAATGAAATTATCATAAACCTCCTGGTTATTCTCTGCATAGAGCTGAATCCAGCCTGCATCTCTTGCACCCATTGAATCAGAATGGTCACAATTGATATTAATTGGTCCTGTAAGCGCTCTGTTTACGAGGGCAAGGGCAATTGGAAGTCTGTCACTTGCTGCTACATAAAGAAGCTCCCACATGAATGCGAGTCCACAGGAGGAGGTTGCGGTAAGTGCTCTTGCTCCTGCTGCTGAAGCTCCCATTGTTGCACTCATGGAGCTGTGCTCACTTTCTACGGGGATAAAGTCTGTATCCATCTGTCCGTTTGCTATGTAATTTGCTACAAGCTGTGGGATTTCAGTAGATGGTGTAATAGGGAATGCCGGCATTACATCCGGATTTATCTGCTTTATTGCATAGGCAACTGCTTCATTGCCTGATAATCTTTCTTTTATAGACATCTTTGCTCCTCCTACTTCATTGTTATTGCGCCAAAAGGACATGCTTTTGCACAAATTCCGCAGCCCTTGCAGTGGTCATAATCAAATTCAAGTCTTAAGCCATCCTTTACAGGAATACTGGAATCAGGACATACGGGTGCACAAAGAAGACACTGCTTACATTTTGACATGTCCAGATATGGTGTAATTGTTCTCCATTCGCCTGTGTTGAAGTGTTTGGAGGTTGCCGGTCCATATACCTGGTTGCCCGGCGTCAAGTCCTGCCATGGAGAGCTTTCTGTTATTTTGCTTATATCAGTTGGAATTTTATTCGCCATTTTTAATTCTCCTTTTTAAATCTGTGCTGCCACTTCATCAAAGGCTACCTGCAGAGCCTGCATATTTCCATCAATAACCTCTGGCTTTTTTGCAAATTTATGCTGATAAGACTCACGCATCTGTGAAAGGAAAATGTCTCTTTCCATTACACCACTTACTGCCACAATTGCTGCAAGCATAGGTGAGTTAGGGAAATATTTGCCAAGTGCTTCTTCTGATATCTTTCTTGCATCGAGGGTATAAAGCTTTCCCTGATAATTATTAAGATGAGGTATTATTTCCTCCTTTGGCTTTGTTGTATTTATTACAATCGCACCCTTGGGATTTAATCCGGCTGTAACATCAATTGATTCAAGCAAGGTTTCATCTACCACTACTACATAATCAGGATCATAAATATTGGAATGAACTCTCAGCTCATCCTCACTGATTCGATTATAAGCTGTAATTGGTGCGCCCATTCTTTCCGGACCATATTCAGGAAAGCCCTGTACATGCTTTCCATTTTTGAAGCATACGTCAGCTAAAAGAAGTGCTGCTGTCTTAGCACCCTGACCGCCTCGTCCATGCCATCTGATTTCAACTGTATTCTTCACAATAGTACCTCCGTCAATACTTTGCATGTTTTTATTTATTAGAAATTTTACCCATGAGATTTATTATATCACGCAGGAAAGTAAATCGCAACTGTCAAATAATTAAAAAAGGCAGGACAAATACTGCCCTGCCTTTTTTAATCTGTTTTTACTTTTTTATTCTTCTGCTTCATTTACTGTTGCATAAGTATTGAATAAGAAATCAAGAATGTAGGTATCCTGAATATACTGTCTGAAGGAGCCGTCTCCATAATAGCCATCATAAAGCGCTGCATAATCATCTACTTCATAGTCTGTTGATGCGATGAGATTTGCTGCTTCTTCCTGATAAACCTCATCAGTAAATTCGATGCCTTCTTCTGCTGCAATTGCCTCTAAAATAATGCTTTCCTTAACGGTTGTTACTGCATAATCATACATATCATCCTTAAAGGTTGCAAGATCCTCATAACCATAGTAGGAGGCGATTGTCTCCATATCATAGCCCTGTTCAGTATAGTAAGTCTCTTCACCTGTATAGTAGATGTAGAAATAATACTCAATTGCTGCATCGAGGTCTGCAAATTCTGAATTGTCTATAATGTAATTAAGATAATCCTGCTCTGCTGTAGTTACTGCTGACTCGGCATTGCTTTCATCTTCTTCTGCAAGATATTCTTCGATATCTGCGATACAGTCTTCATAAGTATCAAAGCCGAAGAGTCCATCGTAAGCATTGTCTACTGTAAGCTCCTCTTCTTTAGTTGCATAATTAATTGTAACCGTGAAAGTAGCTGCCTGTCCTGCCATGTCAGGATTATTTTCGTATTCATCAGGGAATACAACATCAATATCTACGGTTTCACCGACTATCTTTCCGATAAGTGCATCCTCAAAGCTATCAATGAAGCTGTCACTGCCGATTGTCAAATCATAGTCAGTATCTGAGCCATTGTCAAATTCTTCTCCATCAACATAGCCTGTGTAGTCAATATTGATTGTATCTCCGTCAACTACTTCAGTTCCGACTCTGTCAGGATCTTCAAGGCTTACTGTGTAACCATAGGTTGCATATGTGTCTACGAGACTTTCATAATATTCTACGGGATCGGTATCCTCTGATACATAAGCATCATAAGAAAAGGTCTTGTAATCACCAATGCTTAATACATCGTCAACTGTTGCAACAACAGCAGGTGTAGCAACATCTTCTGTTGCATCTGCTGAAGAAGCTGTTGAGCTGTCAGTATCAGTGTCTTTCTTTTTTCCACATGCTGCAAGTGCCGCACAGGTTCCAAGAAAAAGTGCTGTGGTAACAGCTAGTTTCTTTAATTGTTTTTTTCTCATCACATTTAACTCCTATAAATAATCTTTGGTTCCCAACCTAATTATTAACATACCCGTAACATGAACACAGGCTAAGCTTATTTGAAATGAGCTTAAGGTTAATAAGCAAGCAGTGAAGCTGTTTGCGAATCAAACCTTGACCAGTTCTCACGTCACCTATGATATCATACTCAATTATTGTCTATTATTCAATACCCAAATATGAATAATTTATGCCAAGCTGATTAAGAATTGTCTCTTCTCTGCTTTGACAGGTAAATATAATTATCTGTTTTCCATGCATTTCACTAAGGCGCTTTAGGGTTGCGGCAAGACGTGAATCATCATAGTAAACAAAGGAATCATCAAAAACAATCGGAAGCTCATAATCTGAAAGAATCAAATCTCCTGCTGAGAGCTTTAATGCCATGTTCATTTGCTTTCTGGTTCCATTGCTCAGTCTGCCTACGTCCACATATTTATCATAATAATCCACCCTGCAGTTTAAAGAATCATCCGCCGAAAATGAAGTATATCTATTATCGGTAAAGGCTGCGGCATAACTGCTTGCCCTTTCATTTATTGCCTTACCTATGCTGGAATTATTTTCCTTTGAAAGCTCGTTAATCATGCTTATAGCCATCTCAATAGCTTTGATTTCACGCTCTCTTTCCTTTTTCTTGTCAAGAATCTGCTTCTTTTCATTTCTGTGTTCAAGAAGATGTGCCTCATTCTCTTCTCCGGCTTCAACCTGCATGTGCATTTTAAGAAGTGATTCCTTAAGTCCCGATATCTTTTTCTTTAGTTCAGTAAGCTCACTCTTTCTTTTAGCTGCTGCCTCAAGAAGTGCTCCCTCCTGAATAAAAAGCTCATCATCCTTTAGATTTTCCAGCATCCCGAATTGGGAGAAAAATTTAAATAAATCATCCTTTCGCTTTGCAAGGTCTTCATCAAGTGCCTGAAGCTCCTTCATCAGCTCTTCTTCCTTAGCAACAACATCCGGGCGTCGTCCGTCCTCTTTAAGACAGTTCTCAAGACGAACAATAAGCTCCTCCTCTGATGAATGTGCCCTAAAGAACATTTTCTTTTCACCATCCAGCTCTGTCACCTGGTCCTTTAGTTTTGCAAGCTCGTCCTTTGTAAGACTGCGTCTGCCTTTTCCTTTTATGGTGAGCATTATAAAGGCTGCCGTACAGCCAATCGCTGCAATAAAGCATATAATGCTGTATCTCAAAGGTATTTTTTCAAGAATGGTTACAAGGCCTGCAAGACACATAAAAATCGCAAATCCCAGAAAAATAATCTGTTTATACTGATTATCCTTTGCTTCTGAAATCAAAAGTCTTCCTGTAGTATCTATACTTTGACGTGCCTTCGCCTCTTTTTCGCTGTTGTCCCGCATAAAAGACCGTACCGCCTGAAGCTCTTCCTTGCATCGGTCCAGCATTCCGGCATTCTCATCGAGCTCTTCACGTCTGATTATTGTCGTTTCCAGCTGATCTGATATTTCTCTTGCCTTTTCCAAATCCTTTTTATAGGTAAGATATCTTTCTTTATACGTATAATAGTCCTGCTCTTTTTCTTCAAAAAGTGACAGCTTGGAAAGCTCTGCATACCTTACGTTTAATTCTTCAACCTCGGCAAGACCTTTAAGCTCCATTGCTGCTATTTTGTCAAGCTCTCTTTCTGTCTTTTCTTCTTCAGCTATTATTTTATCAAGCTTTTTAATTTTCTCACTGTCGCTGTCCTGAGAGATTAAAAGCTTTCTCTCCTCAAGCATTTCAATGGCATAATCTGTATCTATGCCTTTGGTATTTTCTCTCTTTTTATCAGCCATATGCTTTTTAATGCTTTGCACAATTGAGACATCAGGATAATTTTCACCCTCCACATTAAAGTAGGTGCCTAAATATTCTCTTGAGGTTAGTCCGGGAAACATATCCCTTAGATGCTCTGCTGCCGGATAAAGCTCATGACCTGTGCTTAAATCCTTTAGCTTAAGTGTTGTCCCTTTTTTTGCAAAGCTTTTTTCAAGTCTGTAGCTTCCGCCATTATGTACAAACTCAATTGCACCGCCGAATTCGTCAGTTCCTATCCAGGGCTTGCAGGCTGTAAACATATCCTTACGAAAAGCATCATTTTCATCGCTGTCCAGGTCAAAGAGCATTGCATACAAAAAGGCCGTAATGGTAGATTTACCGGCCTCATTTGGCCCGTAAGCAATATTTATGCCATCAGAAAACTCAAATCTTCTGTCGACAAATTTACCAAATCCTTTCAATTCTGCAACCTGTAGCTTCATGTTATCCTTTCCGTTTTCTTTTATTCCTTAGCCTTTAAGAGTGCATCAATGCCATAATAAAGCGCTCTGTCCTTTAGTGCCTCATCTCCGTCAAGGCTCCTGATGTGTTCTATAAACTCGCCAATTATGTTATCGTCATTCTCATCCCGCAGCTCTTCGTAATTATAGTCAAGAACGGTTTCATCTATTACCTCGGTAATCATACCTTTAACGGCAATTGCTTCTTTATCAAATTCAATTGCCGAATTTCTGATTCCTTCTATATAAATACGATAAAGATTGCCTGCGCCATTTTTCAACATTTCTGAAGTGATTTTTCTTATGACTGAGGCATTTGTATCATCAGTAGATACTCGTACATGTATATCTATATACATTCGCTGTGAAAATGGAACGAATTCTGTTTCCAGCTTGTATTCACCGGCATCCCAGATAAATTCTCCTTTTATAAAGCCATGCTTTCCGACCTCATCCTTATCTATTGGTTCCGGAATTCCCGGATAATACATATGATTGTCAAATTTTCTCGGCTTATGAGAATGTCCAAGTGCTATATAGTCAAAGCCCGAATCCGACAGCTTTGCATAGTCAATCGGAATGTGGCTTTGGTCGCCTCCATGAGCTAAAAGTATGTGTATGCCTGAGGATTTTTTTGGCTTTACATCACGATATAGTGGGGCATAAATCTCGTTTTCCATATAGGAGAAGCCATAGACCGTTGTGTCTAGTCCATAAAGATATTTCTCTTCGAGATCCCTTTTGTCTAACATTATTACCCGGTCACACCATTTAAAATTTCGATAACGTGACCTCGCACTTAAATAATCATGGTCACCCGCTATAAAGACAACCTTCGTCTTCTTGAGACCTGCAAACATTTCATTTAAACGCTTAAGCTCCTTTTGAAGCGGCTGCTTGTGAAATAAATTGCCTGCTATCAGAAAAAGATCAATTTCTTCTTCATTACATACATCAAGCATTCTCTGCAGTGTATTCCAGATTTCATTTTGACGTGCCTCGGCCCAGGGTGTTCCCATTTCAGGCTCAGCACCTAAGTGTATGTCTGAGGTATGAATAAATTTCACTGTCCACTCCTTTCTAAAGCTTATAATAATTTGATCAAAGCGGATATTCCGGGTCCGCTTCGCTACTTGCTCATAACCTTAAAGCCACTTCGTGGCACATCAGTAGGAGTCCAGCCTCCTACTGATGCTGAAAAGTCAGATAAGGTTAATATCTTATAATGGCTTAATATACTGTACGCTATAGCCCGGCATAAAAAGCTTTCCGTCCGTAAGGCTTACTTCTTCACCGGTAAGTACGTTGATTCCCTTAGAAGCTCCTGTATTAAACCAGGCATCATAGCCGTTTTCATCCATATTTATTGCAGCAAATATTCTTTCGCCATCACAGCTTCTTTCAAGAACACACTGCTTATTTGTAAGTACAGGTGAAGAAAAATCACCATACTGAATTGCCTTTTCTTCTCTGTGAGCCTTTGCATATTTACTTATCGTAGTTGTAAGCTCGTTCCATTCCGGCTTTTCAAAGCAAGGTCTGAGTGCCGGATCTCCCTGAGATTTTTCTGCCTTAGTGCCCCACTCGCTTCCGTAATAGATACATGGGATGCCCGGCATTGCAAAGAGAAGTCCGTAGATAAGTGGAAGATGATTTGGATTTTGAAGTATGCTTGCCACTCTTGTTACATCATGATTGTCTACAAAAGCAAGAAGATGCTTACCTTTATAGAGTGTCCATTGCTCAGGTCCAAACTGTCTTTTCAGCGAATGAACTATTTCAAACATATTACTGCTGTTAAAGCTGGAATAAAGTCCTTTATAACATTCATAATTTGTGCAGGAATGAAGCATTCCGTCATTTACAAACTGGTTGTAGTCGCCATGAAGCAGCTCGCCAATCAGGGCAAACTCAGGCTTAATGCCATTTGCAAGCTCTCTCAATCTGTGAAGGAAATCCCTGTCAAGGCAGTAGGCTACGTCGAGACGAAGTCCGTCTATATCAAATTCATCAACCCAGAAACGGACAACCTCAAAAAGATGCTGAATTACCTCTTCGTTTCTAAGATTGAGTTTTACAAGGTCATAACAGCCTTCCCAGCCTTCATACCACAGACCATCATTGTAGTTGGAATTGCCGTCAAAGCTGATATTGAACCAATCCTTGTAACGTGAATCCCATCTTTTTTCAAGAACATCCTTAAATGCCCAGAAGCCTCGTCCAACATGATTAAAGACACCATCGAGAACAACCTTTATGCCATCGGCATGCAGCTTTTTTACCAGCTCCTTAAAGTCCTCATTTGTTCCAAGTCTCTTATCAATTATCTTGTAATCTCTGGTATTATAGCCATGGGTATCTGATTCAAATACAGGTGAAAAATATACTGCATTTACTCCAAGCTTTGCAAGATGTGAGCTCCAATCTGCAAATTCCAAAATATTTCTTTTGCAGATGCCATCATTTTCAAAGCTGGCATTACAAAATCCCATCGGATAAATCTGATAAAATACACTTTCGTCAATCCACATATTCTTTAGCCTCCCTAATTAGCTTCTTTCAAGTACCTTAACGGTAAAGTCATATACTCTTTCTGCAGACGGAATATTTAAGCGCTCATTTACTGAATGAATTGCTTCAATGTCCGGTCCGTAGGATACACAATCAAGTCCTTCAAGCTTTTCGATAAAAAGTCCACACTCTACTCCGGCATGTATGGCCTCAACCTTTGGTTCATTTCCGTACATTTCCTTGTAGGCCTCAACCATAATATCACGCAATGGAGAGTCTACTCTGTAGGCCCATCCCGGATAATCTCCAAGCTGCTTTGCCGTACCTCCGGCAAGTGTTGCAACAGCAATAACCTTGTCGCAAAGTGCCTGCTTTGCTGAAGCATAAGAGCTTCGTACTGATACTGAGCACTTAAGCTCATTCTCAGTAAGGTCTATGATTCCAATATTATCTGAGGTTTCAACTAAATCAGGAACGTCTGCACTCATTGTATCTACGCCCTGCGGAAGTGCTAAAAGGAAATCCATAACCTTATCAGAGGTAGCTCTGTTGAGAGCATTTACATTTATCTCATTGCCAAGACATTCATACTCAAGCTTGAGACCCGGCTCTCTTGTTGCCAGCTCTTCCTTTAAGACCTCGGCATAGAAATCGAGAATTTCCATTACGTCAGGCTTTGGTGCTGAGCAGATAAATTTAATATAACCGCTATTTGCGATAACATTATCCTTTTCACCACATTTTATATCTATAAGTCTTGTTCGGCCGAGCTTCAGCTCACATAAAAATCTGGCAATTATGGTTGCTGCGCTCACTCTGTTGTCATTGATTTCAACTCCACTGTGACCACCCTTAAGTCCACTTACTTTTAGTTCATAGACAATGGCGTCCCGAAGCTTTCTCTCAACAGGTATGCTGCAGTCAATTCTTGCACCGCCTGCACAGCCTGCAAGGAAAACGCCCTCACCCTCGTTGTCCATATTCATCATTCTCGTGCCTTTAAGCAGCTGCTCTGCCTTTATGCCGAAGGCGCCGTCCATTCCGACCTCTTCATCGACAGTAATTACACATTCAAGAGCCGGATGCTTATAGTCCTTTGAGGCGAGAATTGCAAGCATATAAGCTACTGCTATGCCATCATCTCCACCGAGACTGGTGCCAACTGCACTGAGCCATTCATCATTAATCTCTAAATCGAGTCCATCCTTTTCCAGGTCTTTTACGCAGTCCTTTGTCTTAACAGCAACCATGTCCATGTGTCCCTGTAAAATGACTGCAGGCTTATTTTCATAGCCCTCTGTAGCAGACTTATAAATCACTACATTATTAAGCTCGTCCTTGACATATTTAAGTCCCTGCTCTTTTGCGAAATTTACTAAATATTCGCTGATTTCATCAGTATTTCCCGAGCCATGGGGAATACTGCATATTTCTTCAAAATACTCCCAAAATGGTGCATCTCCAATTAAACTCATAAAAGCCTCCGATTTTTTATATTATTATCATACTAATGATTAACCATCTAATGGTTTTAATATTTACTACTGGATAACTGTAACCGTATAGCTCTTTTCAAAGCTGTCTGCGGTCTCAAGTCTGTTGCCAAATTTACGCTCCTGCCAGGTGCCCGTAAAGTCATCATCGTCACATCTGCCATACCAAGGCTCAATGCAGACAAATGGTGCATGTGCTCCCTTTGCTGACCAGATTCCATAAACCGGTGCATCAAAGGTAACCTTGAGATAATCTGACTTGTCCGGTCCTGCAAGGCTTACCGTTCTCACTCTGTCATTATACATTACAAGTGCATCTTTATCAAAGAATTCATAAGTAAGCTTTACATATCCATTATCTGTAGGCAGCTCATATTTTTTATCCATGCATAGTCCTTCTGAGGAAAGAAGGTTATATTCAAGAGGTCCTTCTTCGTCAAAATGCAGATAATAATCTGTCTGCTCTCCTCCATTTAGCGGACATGAAAAGGCAGGATGTCCACCAATTGAGAAGAAAATTTCTTTATCATTGGTATTTACCACCTTCCAAACTACTTTAAGTGAGCTTCCTTCTAATATGTAGGTAATGACAAGTTCAAATTTACAAGGATAAAGCTTAAGTGTTTCTTCATTTTCAGAAAGGCTGAAGGATATTTCTTTGTCGCTCTTAGCTAAAAGAGTAAATTCTAAGTCTCTTGCGAAGCCATGCTGATTTAGATGATATTCATTTCCATCAAGTCTGTAGGTCTTATTCTTAATGCCACCTACTATCGGAAAAAGCACAGGTGAATGACGCTTCCAGGCAGCTCCCGCATTCCACATATAGGAGAGTCCTGATTTTTTGCCTGTAATTGCCGTAAGCTCGGCACCTTTTGAATCAAATTCTACTTTAAGCTCGCTATTTTCTAAGATGTATTTCATTGTAAATTCCTCTTTTCCACTATTATTTATGACGCTCCCCTATGCTAAAGCATAGGGGTTTGCAAGGGCTATATTATCAAAAGCCACTTCGCTAAAGAAGCGATGGTGCTTCTATGTTTATACACTCAAAGCTTTTTTAACTGTTATATGCGCTCTGAAGTCCAAAGTACTCTTCGAGTGAAAGCCAGTCTCCATTATTATAAAGCTTTTCAGCAAGCTCTGTTCCAACATATCTTACATGCCAGCTTTCATATTTATAGCCGGTATATTCCTGCTTGCCTTCCGGAAATCTTATGCAAAAACCATATTTCCAACAATTTTTATCAAGCCATTCTCCCTCTGCAGTAGATGTGAAGGAGTCACTTGCAGAATTGATATCCATGCAAAGTCCACTCTGATGCTCGGAATAACCAGCTCTTGCTGAATATGTATCTGCTGCCTCTGCACCATCTCTGTCTGCATAAGCCTGCCATAGTCCGACCTGACAATTATAAGATCTGTATCCTGAGCATGGACTTATTGAAAGTCCTTCTTCCGCCATATCATTTTTCATCAGAGTGTAGGCATCCCAAACCTCCTGAGTTACTCCTTCATAGGAATACTCAGTATCTGACAAATCAAGTCCGTCATGACCTTCAGGCACATAATCAGCAGGAAGTGAGTAGGTTTTATTCACAATCATCTGTCCTTCTACATAGGTAATACCATCAATTATTTCTATCACTGAACCATTTGATGAAAGTCCTTTTAAATAGTCTATGCTGTTGGTATCTAAAAGTGTACTCTGATCGATGTACTCAAGCTCAGGTGTAGGTGTCGCCTCCGGAGTTGTATTATCAGCTGTTGTATCATTAGGATCAGCTTCATCCGGCTGCTTGGCATTATCAAGCGCCTGTGTAACGGTTGCTGCTCCGTTAGATTTATTTGTTTCTCCTGCCTTTTTGCCATTGCCGGAAAGTGATTTTGCAATAACCACTACCATAAAAACAGCTACTATAAGCACTATGCAAATTGCCACAAGGCTGCGATTTGTAAGAGCTTCCTTTGATGGCTTATCATTTCTTTTAGGTGGAACACTTCTTTGTGGTCGCGAATTACCTTTGCCGGCCTGGGTCTGCTGTGAACGACGGTTCCCGGTCTGAGCCGGCCGTCTGTTTTCTCCCTGAGCCGGTCTTTGTACCGGTCTTCTGTTTTCTCCCTGAACCGGTCTTTGTACCGGTCTTCTGTTTTCTCCCTGAACCGGTCTTTGTACTGGTCTTCTGTTTTCTCCCTGAACCGGTCTTTGGCCTGCTCGTCTGCTTTCTGTCTGTGCCGGTCTTTGTACTGGTCTTCTGTTTTCTCCCTGAACCGGTCTTTGACCTGCTCGTCTGTTTTCTGTCTGTGCCGGTCTTTGGCCTGCTCGTCTGTTTTCTGTCTGTGCCGGTCTGTTTGTACGATTACTGCCTTCTACCTGCTGAGCCGGTATTTGCTTTGGTCTTGACTGCCCCGGTCCGGCAGCTCTTTGATTTGGTCTTGACTGGACTTGTCTGGCTGCTCCCTGCCCCGAGCCTGACATTCTCTGTCTTTTATGACGTGACTTAATTTCTTTTACGATTAAATCCAGCTCTTCCTGCTCCGGATAACGACCATTCTTATAATAAAAGTCAGTAATTGCCTTTTTGCATATTTCATTAATTTCATTCGCTGATGAATTATTTTCTTCCCTCATGGCACTTTCTCTCCTTTGTATATCACTAATCTACAGTATAATCATTTGAGAGCGCAGAGTCAATAAAACAAAGTATTAAGTTTTTTATTTAACTACTTGTAATTAGTCAATTTGTTGTGTTATCATATATTCAAATGCGAAAGAGAAAGGGGTTTATAATGCATACTGAAAATCATATTCATTTTACAGATGATTTAGTTAACCGAATTGGTTTTTATATGTGGATGCATTCCAAAAAATGTAAATTAATCCGTATTGGATTTTATATAGCAATGCTTGTTTCAACAATACTTGCTTTTACCGGTTTTTTAAGACATTTGGTTTTAAAGACAAGCTGGACGATGATGGGAGTTTTTCTGATTCTTACCTTTATCATGCTGTTTGCGGTTCTCGTTATATGGCCACTTGTTTTTCGCTCTAAAGCGGTAAATTCTGTTCATGCCGATGTAGACCAGATAGTTACCATTGACGAGAAATATGTCAATCTTCATACAAGGGTTTCACATCAGCAATATAAATGGCATCTTTTTGACGATATAGAAGAGGATGAAAGATATTATTTCTTGTTTTCGCCTGAGGTATATATCATTCTTGACAAGAAGACCTTTCCAAAAGGCGGTGAAAATGTTTTTAGGGAAATGCGCGTTCCAAATCATCTTTTAAAGGAGGCTGCGCGCAAGTCCAGAAAACAGCGTTATCTTATGATAACTGACAAGGACTATCTTACACCTATTGCCGGATTTTCTTCTTTTTTTAGAGGTAAGCATTAATTTCACATTTTTCAAGGCTTATCCTACAAACAGCTTTATATCTTACTCATTTAAGCTTGCATTATTGTAAGTTTTAGCTTTCTAAAAGCAGATTTCATTTTTAGATTTGATTTTTAGGACTTACATGGAAAGGATTTTTTAATGGCAAAATATAGTATTGGTGTTGATTATGGACTATCCTTTGCCAACACCATTTTAGTAAATACAGAGACCGGCGAAGTGTCGGCAAAAAAAGTTAAAAATTATGCCCATGCAGTGAAGCCTATGCAGCTTCCAAATGGAAAGACAGTTCCTTTAGACTTCTCTCTTTCTCATCCTATGGACTATCTCGATGTTCTTACAGAAACAATTCCGGCAGTAATTAAAGAGGCCGGAATAAATTCCTGCGAGGTTATTGGTATAGGAATAAGCTTCGTTCCCGGAACCATTCTTCCGGTGATGAGAGATGGCACTCCTGTCTGCTTTTTTAACGAATATATGAATGAGCCTCATGCATATGCCAAGCTGCCTACTCATGCAGCCTCTGATAAAATTGCTAAGAAGCTGTTAGAAATTGCCCAAAACCGCGGTGAAGATTTTCTATCCGTAAGTGGCGGTCAGATTAATTCATTCTGCTCTCTCGCTAAAATCGTTGAGACCTTTAAGGAAGCTCCTAAGGTTTATGAGCTTTGTGATTATTTTATTGAAGCCTCTGACTGGGTTGTATGGCAGCTTACAGGAATCTATTTGAGGTCTTCTGAATTGGCTGAGCTTTCAATGCTTCTTCTTGATAATAATTATCCTTCGGAAGAATTTTTAGTTGCCATTGATTCCGCCCTCAAAAATCTAGCTAATACCAAGCTTGCAGGAGGTTTTAGCTCAACCGGCAAAAGAGCAGGTACTCTGGCTCCTGCCGTAGCTTCTGCTCTCGGTCTTAATCAGAATACGTCTGTCAGTGTAGGCATTACCGCTTTGCAGGCAGTTTTCCCTGCCCTTAAGATAAGTGAACTCGGAAGGCTTATTACAACCGGCGCCGGCTGTTCGACAAATGTCATTCTTTCTGATAGAGAAAAATTTGTAAATAGCTTTTCTCGCTTTCATGCCGACAATTTAAATGAAGCACTGTCTTATTATGTTACCTCCGGCAGCGATTTAGATACCATTTTAAGCGAATTTTCAAAGAGCATCAGTATGCCACCTGCCTCTTTTAGAAATGAGATTATTGAAAGAGCCTTGGCTGAAAAAGCAGGCGAATGTGGCATTATAGCTGTTTCAGGCAAACATGGTTCAAATTGGTCAGCAAGTGAAAAATCTCTTGGCAGTGTTCTTGTTGGTCTTCAGGAGGAAACAAATCCTTGGGACATACTTCGTTCCACTCTGGAGGAATATGCCTTTAACCTTAAAGCTCTGGTTAATAAATTAAATGAATCCGGTATTCCGGTATCTGATTACTATTTTACGGGAACTACTTTAACAGAGAATGATAAACTTCTTCAGCTTTTTGCTGATATTTTAGGAATACCTGTACATACTGCTGCTACTGATAATAGTGCCGCTCTTGGTGCTTCAATCTATGGTGCTGTTGCGGCCGGAAGTACGATGGGTGGCTATGAGGATATTCTCACTGCCTCATCGGCTATGGGTGAAAGCAATATTTTAACCTGCTATCCTGTGTCTGAAAACGTAGTTATCTACGAACGACTTTACAACGAATACAAAAAGCTTTCCAATTATTTTGGTGGCGGAGCCAATGAAGTCTTAAAGAGACTTGCAAGGCTTAGTAATGAAGTGAAAGGAGAATAAATATGTTAGAGGAATTAAAGCAATCTGTACTGGAAGCTAATCTTATGCTTCCCAAGCATGGTCTTGTTATTTTTACCTGGGGAAATGTTTCAGGTATAGACCGCGAAAAAGGTCTTGTTGTTATCAAGCCTTCAGGAGTTGACTATGATGCAATGAAAGCAGCTGATATGGTAGTAACTGACCTTGAGGGCAATGTAGTTGAGGGTAATCTTAATCCTTCTTCTGATTTACCTACTCATCTTGAACTCTACAAGGCCTGGCCTGAAATCGGTGGGGTTGTCCACACTCATTCTCATTGGGCAACTGTTTTTTCACAGGCTAAGACCTCAATTCCTGCAGGTGGAACCACTCATGCAGACCATTTCTATGGAACTATTCCTTGCACGAGGGATATGACTGATGACGAAATTCGTGGCGACTATGAAAAAAATACAGGTCTTGTAATTACTGAAACCTTTAGTAAAGACAATGATTACAAGAGTGTTCCTGCCGTTCTCGTGGCTTCTCATGGTCCTTTTACCTGGGGAAATTCTCCAAAGGCAGCAGTTGTAAATGCTGTAGTTCTTGAAGAGGTTGCAAGAATGTCCTATCATTCTTCAGCAGTTAAGGTTGCGGGAATGTCTTACCATTCTTCAAGCATCAAGGCACAAAATGATTTGCCTGAGATTAATGATGTTCTCTTGGATAAACACTATCTTAGAAAACATGGTCCTAATGCCTACTATGGCCAGGGCAAAAAGCAATAATTAGAAAGGGCAGCAAATGCGTAGTTTTAAAATTATAACAGCTGTACTTACAGCCGCCGGAATTCTTGCCTGCGGCTTTTTTCCTTCATCCGTACAGTCTGATTTTTTTCAAAGAGCGTTCGCCGAAACGGATGACAATGAAGCAGACCTTTCATCAGATGACGATAATAGTACATCAGCTTCATCAGCTATAGATAGAACAAATGTGAGCAGAGATGAAACTGAACCCTTGCTGACTGATGGTCCTGAAATAACCTCCGGAGCAGCAGTTGTCATGGATATTAATTCCGGTTCTGTTCTGTATGCAAAAAATGCTTTAGAGAGTGAACAGCCTTCTAGTCTTACAAAGCTTTTAACAGCCTATGTATGCTTTAATGAATTAGAGCTTACTCAGACAATTACCTGCTCTACGACTGCAGCCTCACAGGATTTTCCTACCGCTGCAAATGTTGGCTATACCTCCGGCAGTACCTATTCCGTATATGATGCAATAAAGGGCTCTTTGGTTGCCTCTGCTGAGGATTCCACTTATTCACTTTGCGAAAAGGCAGGTGGAAGCATGACCGGTTTTGCAGCCCTTATGAACTCCTATGGTAAGGAGCTCGGCTTATTAAATTCTAATTTTGTAAACGGTCTGGGTAAATACGAAGAAGGTCAAAGCAGCTGTGCCTATGATTTGGCACTTGTTGCCTCTGCACTTATGAAATCCGAGCCTGAGCTAAAAACAATTCTCGGTACGTCCTCCTTAGGCTTATCCTCCGGTGGAATTACCATTTCCAATACCCATAGATTTATAAATGGCAAGGACAGCTACAGCTATACCTATGCCGGAAAAACAGGTGGAACAGCTTACGGCGGTGATGGTACCTGGGCTCTTTGCACTTATGCTTCCTATAAAGGTCTTAATCTTGTTTGTATTGTGCTTAATGCTCCTGAAAATGAAACGACCTATGAGGATACAAAAAAGCTTTTTGACTATGCCTTTGATGCTTATGAGGCAAAGTCTGTAACTGAGCTTCTGTCTTCCTCCACAACGGGAATCGGAACACTTTTTTCTAACTGTGAAATGTTCGAGGCGGAGGATTCTCAATCTGTTTATATTGATGAATCAGCTACCGTCATCGTTCCTGCCGGGACAGATAGTGCCCTTATCACTCATGAAATTTCTCTGGTTCAGATTGATGATTACCTCTACGGTGAAAATGTCATTGGAGCAGTTGACTTTTATTATAATGGTCAGTATGCCGGCAAGGCAGATATTCTTTTTTATACGGAAAATGCTTCAATGCTGGCTTCAGAATTTGCAAAATATTTTCCTTCTTTTCTGATAAATCCTGATAACGCTCAAGGCGTAAATCAGTATTCTGTAGCTACGGTAAAGACAGAGAAAAATACGACCTGGAATAAAATAAAGGCAGGCATATATAATTTATATACACCTGCCAAATCATTTGCCGCCATCTGTGGCGCTTTGATATTTTTAATTGGTACTATTGTCATCCTGCTCGTTTTTCCTGTTAAAAGAGCACCTAAGGATAAGCTCTTTTCAAAGCAATATGACACAGAAAAAACCATTCTTCCTGATGATGAGCTCTCTGAGGTAAGATATGTGCGACCTGAGGAGTTCAGCGACATGCAGGAGGTTAATTTCACCTCTTCTGCAAAGGGAAAATAACTGCACAAATCAAGGTCATCTCATCAAGATTTAACTGCTCAGTAACTCTTTTTTCAATTGAGTAGAAAACTGATATAATATCACCACGTATTTTATAAATGCCTTCGTTATTGATTCCATCAGCGAAGGCTTTTATTTTTTCCCTGAAATTCAAGCCATCCGCACGCATTGAAAAAACACGATACAGACCATTCATCTTACGGTCTCCATGCCTTGCTTTGCCGGGATGAATCAGAACCATTGAGGAATCCTTTTCGGGATCTAAGTCTCTTGAAAGCACCGCTCCGACAGGATAAGGAATTATGTCAGGATTGTGCTTCGCTCTTTTCACTGTTCGCACCAGCTCATGTCTTATGCCTCTGGTGCTTCCTTTATTGTCCTTTTCATAAGGAATCGGTCTGTAGAACCAGTTTCTGTCAAGAACTACATCTACACTAATTTTATCTTCAATTTTTGCAAACTCACTAAGCCATCCACAGATGTTTTTCATTGCAAGAATTTTCGTAACATATTTATCAATATTTTCACGTATCAGCTTTTTCTGTTTTTCAATAAACTCATCATGAGTTGTATCTATTGCATACATACCATCCTTGTAGGTAATCTGATGCTTAATTTCATCTATTGAAAAGCCTGCCTGCTTAAGACCTTTTATGCTGATATACTGGAAGAGCTGAGAAACTCCATAGAGCTTATAGCCATTATCTTTAATCACTGCCGGATGAATCAGATTGTTTTTTTCATAAAAATTGAGGGTATTTCTTGTAATTCCACACATTTTTATAAATTCACCGGAGGAAACTAATTCATCAATATCCGCCTGATTTTTTTCATAGGCAGCCAGCTTTTCTTCCAAATTTTCATTAAATTTAACGGTCTGTGTGCCATCATTTTTAACGACCGGTGCAACAATAAGACGGTCTGCAAACCTCTTGCCCTGTCCGTCAACATTGAATACATTAGTCATTATGACAAGATTGTCTGCGAGCACAAGATTGTTCTTAACCATAAATTCTCGTATTTTCTGCATTGCAAATGGCAGCTGCTTTGCATCTCCATTTCTACGCATAATAACACAATCCATCTTAGAAAGCTCATCAAAGCTGCGATTTCCTTTGTAGAGTGTATAGGTGCTGATTGCATAGGCATAATCATTGCCATTCATAAAATCATCTTTTGCAAAATGCGTTACAATCGGGAAGGTGCCGTCGCGAAGCTTGCCATAAGTATTTTTAATGTGAGCGCTTACCTGATCATAGTATGCCTTACCTATCATGGATAGTCGTCCATCAAAAAAAGTCATCTTACAGCTTCCCTGGATTTTTATGGATGTAAGAACAGGATCTCCTTCCGGATCATACTTATTGAAAAATTTTGCCACATCAGCTGTTTTTTCAATATAGCGATAGGCTCTTACGGATTCTCTGTACTGTTCGTGAAGCCCTTCACTTGCTTTTTTGATTTCTTCTCCATTATTTTTGTAAACATCGATTACGCCGCTTCCGTCATCTGCTCCCGAAAACGCTTTTTTGATGCTGTCAAGACTCATGCCCGCGGCCTGAAAATTTTGAATCAGGCTCATCGTATAAGCCTGAAAGGGATGGTAAAAGCGGTCTCCACGTTTATTGGTCATGACCGGTTTTAATAGTCCGATATTGTCATAATGAATCAGGGTATTTCTTGTGACATCTGTTAATTCCATAAACTCCCCTGTAACTAATAAGCTTTCCATGTCTTCTCCTCTGTCGAAAATTCCGGGCTTTATTAATCTTTCCTCCCGTCTGAAATAGCCCCTCGCTATCAGCCCGTACCAGTTAACTTTGTTACCCAGTCTCATTATATACCCAGTGTTTATTTTCTACAAGTGTTTATGAAAGATATTTTCCAAATATTGACGTGTTTTATTGCAGACAATATAGCTTTAAGGGTTTTTGATATGTTTATAATGACTGGTAATAGAAATACTTTTGGCTCATATATAATACATGAGAGCTATTATACATAGTAGGAGAGGCCTTGCTGAATTATTTATGGGAAATCATGCTGATTCTCGGAATCGGCTTTGGTATAGTTACCGGCGTGGCAGAGGAGCTTGGAACCGGAATTCTTGAGAGCTCTACTGCTGCGGTCGAGCTTGTCATATATATGTGTGGAATCGTCGGTCTTTGGAGCGGCTTTATGAAGGTGGCAGAAAAGACCGGATTAATCAAAAAAATCACAAAGCTTTTGTCCGGTATTATCAGCTTTCTTTATCCCGACATACCAAAGGGCAGCAAAGCCTGTGAATATATTGCAATGAACATGACTGCCAATATTTTAGGTCTTGGCTGGGCTGCCACTCCGAGCGGCATTTTAGCCATGAAGGAGCTTAAGAGCTGTCATGAAGAGCATTGTCAAATAATGCTAAAAAGGACTAAACAAAAGGGTAGGCTGCTTAGTAAGAGACAGCTCAAGTCCTTAAATCCTGATTCTGCCAGCAATGCCATGTGTACCTTTCTTATAATAAATATTTCTTCTCTGCAGCTTATTCCCGTCAATATAATCGCTTACAGAAGTAAGTATGGTAGTGTTAATCCTGCTGCAATTGTCGGCGCAGGGCTTTTTGCAACTCTCTTTAGTACACTTATAGGAATACTATATGCTCGAATTATGCACGAGGTAACTGCTGTTTCAGAATAAAAAGCAAGAAGTTTTATTGCAAAGTTGTATTTTCCTCTTGCACTTATTCTATTTAGCTTTTATTATAAGCATAAGGCTTTTATCTAAAGCCAGGCTGACAGAAAGAGGAGCTCTTAAATGAATTTAGATGAATTTGACCTATATCTTAAACCCGATCCTGAGTCCTGGGAGCTACATGACCGTATTTTCTCTGAGGACAATATGTATGGCTTCGTTGAACGCGCCGCTGAGCTAAGAGACCTTTCCTCTACTCAGGTTGCACTTCCTCTTATGAAAACCTTCCACAATGGTCAGACACGCAAGGGCAAGGAACACATTCCTTATATTAATCATCCTCTTCTGATGGCTTGTCATGCCTTTGCCCTCGGTGTCGATGAAGACAATATTATTGCCAGTATTCTGCTTCATGATGTCTGCGAGGACTGTAATGTAGAGCCTGATGAGCTTCCTTTTAATTCCGAAATTCAGGAGGCTGTCAGATGTCTTACCTATAAGCGTAAGGATGGCGAGACAAAAAAAGAGGCCCATGACCGTTACTATGCCGCAATCAGTAAAAATAGAATTGCTACAATCGTCAAGGTCATCGACCGCTGTAATAATGTTTCAACGATGGCAACTGCCTTTGACAAAAATCGCATTGTGCGTTACATCAATGAAACCTATGAATATGTTATGCCTCTGCTTGATATTCTTAAAACAGGCTATGACGGAAAATATTATACCGTCGCTTTTTTACTTAAATATCATATGCTCAGTGTCTTAGAAAGTGACAGACATATTTTAAAAAATATTAAAGGCTATCAGGATATACCAGATGCTCACCAGTAATTTCTCTTAGAACCTCATCCAAAAATCTGCGGCTTAAATAATTGGCCATTGGCAGATTCATATCCAGATAATTACCACAGTCTTTTGCTGCTGCACCCGGTACCTCGTCTCTGAAGTCTGCCATAAACTCAAAGAGACGTCTCATAAGCGGAATAATGTCCTTTGATTCATAGTCTCCCGCAAGGAGGAGATAAAAACCGGTTCGACAGCCCATTGGTCCAAAATATACCACCTTGCTGCCATATTCAGCATCATTTCTGAGAAAGGTTGCTGCCAAATGCTCTATTGTATGTACTTCGGCAGTATTCATAACCGGCTCATAATTAGGTCTTGTCATTCTAATGTCAAAGGTTGTCACAACCTCGTTACCGATATGGTCTTTTCTCGATACATAAATTCCCGGAAGAAGCTTTAAATGATCAATTGTAAAACTGGCTATTTTCTCCATTATTCACCTGCCACCATTTCTTTTATTAATTTAACCGAATTGGCTATTGCCATTGCCTCAAAGGTTGGATAATCCATGTGGGCACTGTCATCAGCCTTATCTGAAATTGCTCTGATAATAACGAATGGAATTTTGTTTAAATAGGCTGCCTGAGCAATTGCTGCGCCCTCCATTTCACAACAGTAAGCATCAAACTCGCTGAATATAAAATCCTTGCGTTCCTTCTTTGCAACAAATTCATCTCCGCTGGCTACCCTGCCTGTAAAAACCTGAAGCTCAGGAAGCACCTTTTTGCAGCAGCTTACCGCACGCTCTGAAAGAATCTTGTCAGCCGGAAATGAAAGCGTATCCATACGTGGTATCTGTCCTAACGGATAGCCAAAGGCAACTGCATCCATGTCATGCTGAATCGCATCTGTGGAAATTACGATGTCACCGATGTTTATTTCTGCACGAAGTGAGCCTGCTATGCCGGTGTTTATTATTCCTGATACTTCATAATCATCTGCTAAAATCTGAGCACATATTCCGGCATTGACCTTTCCGATGCCTGAGCGAACTACCACTACTTCATTTCCGCCAAGCTTTCCTTTATAAAAATCCATGCAGGCCTTAGACTTCACCTGTACTTCTGTCATTTCTGTCTTGAGCTTATCGACCTCTTCGTCCATTGCTCCAATAATTCCTAACATAAATAACTCCTTTTTGTCAATCAACAGCATAGCTCTACTTTTCTTCTTCAAGCAGCTGTGAATATATTTCTCTTTTTCCTACGCCTCTGTCGGCGGCTACTGCCTTCATGGCGCTTTTTTTGTCCATACCCTGGTCAAGATAAAGCTTGAGGTGCTCAGTGGCAGTCATTTTCTCCCACTCAGTTATCTCTTCCTGACGGATTTCTTTTCTGCTTTTTCCTTCTATTACTAGTACAAATTCGCCCTTCGGCTCATTGACCTCAAAATATTCCCTGGCTCCTTTTATGCTGGACCTAAAGACCTCTTCGTGCTTTTTTGTAAGCTCTCTTACTACAGAAATACGTCTGTCTCCAAGTACCTCTTCAAGCTGGGCTAAGGTTTTTACCAGTCTGTGAGGGGCCTCATAAATAATCAGGGTTCTTGTTTCATTCTTCAGTTCTTCAAGAATTTCATTTCTTTTTCGCTTCTCTGTTTTTTCGGGAGGCAAAAAGGCTTCAAAGGCAAATCTTCTGGTTGGAAGTCCGGATACGGCAAGAGCCGAAACCGCTGCACAGGCTCCCGGCACAATAGTGACCGTTACCCCTGCTGCATGACACATTGCAACAAGCTCTTCTCCCGGGTCAGATATGCCCGGCATGCCTGCATCTGTAATTAAAGCTATGTTATTTCCACTTTGCAGCTTTGCTACGAGCTCATGACCTTTATCTATTTTGTTATATTCATGATAACTGGTCATCGGCGTTTTGATTTCAAAATGATTTAACAGCTTTATTGAATTTCTTGTGTCCTCAGCTGCTATCAGGTCAACCTCTGAAAGCACCCTTACTGCTCTGTAGGTCATATCCTCAAGATTTCCTATTGGTGTTGCAACTAAATACAACGTTCCGTACATATACCGATTCCTTTCAAAATCAAAGTTAGTCAACTACCCACCATCTAAATGTAGTGGGTTTTTGCAACCTGATAAATTAACGAATTAACTAACAAACCTTTCCACCTGTTTGTCAGCTTAACTATTTCAAGCTTGATGCCACCTTGTGGTCATGGCTAATATCCATAAATATCATAAATTTCATCGCTGTAGACACCCGGCTCCTTATAAACGATAACCGGTTTTTCTACCTTTAGTTCTCTTCCGCCATTTTTTACCGCCTCTATCAGTACAAGATTAGGGCTTTTATCCTCAAACGGCTGAACAAATTTTATTCTTTTAGGCTCAAGTCTGAGCTCTGTCATTGTGGTAATTATCTCAACTAATCTCGCCGGACGGTGAACCATGAAAAATCTTCCGCCCTCTTTTAGAACTCCTGCTGCCTGCTCACATACATCCCTTAGATTGCAAAGAATTTCATGTCTTGCAATTGCTTTGGCATCCTCAGGATTTTTCAGCCCTTTTCCACAAGGGGTATAGGGAGGATTACAGGTTACGGCATCAAAGGTATTCCTGCCATAGTTCTTTATGGCATCCTTTACATCTCCTATGTCTATACGAATGGTTTCGTCAAGACCATTTACCGAAACACTTCTTCTTGCCATGTCTGCGCTTTCTTCCTGAATTTCTACTGCAATTATTTCAGAGGCCTCAGTTTTGGCAGCCAAAAGAATAGGTATTATACCAGTTCCCGTACATAAATCCAAAACTCTTGAGCCTTTTTTTATTCTGGCAAAGCCGCTCAAAAGTACGGCATCTATGCCAAAGCAAAATTTTTCAGGATTTTGAATAATATGAAAACCATTTCTTTCCAGATCATCAAAGCGTTCTCCCGGCTTGAGAATTGTTTCGTCAATCATGCGTTAGTCCTCTAAATGCTTATTTTCTCTTCTTTCAAGTGCTTCCAGCTTTTTTGCTTCAGCATCATCCTCTTTGTGAATACGATGCTTTGAAGGCTTAAACCTAAGCTCACTGACAGGATATTCCTTGATTTCTCTGATATCATCATCACGTCCATTGCCCTCATTGACAATCAGTGAAACCTTGACCTTTTGCTTCAATACGGAGGTTGATACAACCTCTCCATGATGACCATCTGAGGTGATTACATGATCTCCTATTCCCGGCAGCTTTGAATTTAAATACTCGTAGGCATCTTCCTCATATTTAAGACAGCACATAAGTCGTCCACAGTTTCCACTTATTTTTGTCGGATTAAGGCTCAGGCTCTGTTCCTTTGCCATTTTTACTGATACTGGGATAAATTCGCTTAGATAGCTTGCACAGCAAACCTCTCGTCCACAAATACCAATACCTCCAAGAAGCTTTGTCTCATCTCTTACACCTATCTGTCTAAGCTCAATTCTTGTTCTAAATACAGATGCAAGATCCTTTACGAGCTCTCTGAAGTCAACTCGTCCGTCTGCCGTAAAGTAAAAAAGCACCTTATTACGGTCAAAGGTATATTCGCAGTCTACTACCTTCATCACCAGCTCATGCTTTTCGCATTTTTCTCTGCAGATGACAATTGCCTTTTTTTCCATCTCGAGATTTTCTGCATATTGCGCATCATCCTCCGGAGTTGCAGGCCTGATAATTTCTTTTAGCGGAGAAACCAGCTCATCCTCTGAAATTTCTTTTGGTCCAAGAATTACGAAGCCGTATTCCACACCTCGTATGGTTTCCACCACTACATGTTCACCGGTGCAAATTTCAAATTCGCCCGGGCTGAAATAATATATTTTTCCTGTACGTCTGAAACGTACTCCGATAATTGTTACCATTGTTGAAACCTCCCTTAGCCAAGTTCCATTAAAAGCCTTTCAAGGCTAACCTCTGTATTTACATTAGAGCCCAGTCTTTCGCCGAGCAATTCATTCATTTCAAGAATATGTCCGAGCTTTTCGAAGCTCAGCTTTCCGGCCTGTTCTTTTAGAAGAGTACTCTCGTCCACAAACATGCACCTTCCCGTACGGCCGGTTGCCTTTACATAAAGCACATCCCTTATCCATGCCTCAAGAAGCCTTCTGAAAAAATCAATGTCATCCTTTTGCTTGGCCCATTCCTTTGACCTTTTGATTGCGAAAGCCGGTTCCATTTTTCCGATTTTTTTGAGGACCTCCATGCTTTTTTCACGTCTTTCGGAAAATTCTTCACTGTCAACCCAGTTAAGTGCTTTTCCGGGACATCCCCCTGCACAAGCCGCTGCCGTCCTCGCCTGATAATCAGGAATTGCTCTTTTTTTCATTAGAAATTCCTTAATTTCTGACCTGCCTGCCGGCATAAATGCCAGGGCTACGGCTCTTGAGAGGATTGTATCCAAAAACATATTCAGGTTGTTTGTCAGCAAAATGATTACTCCATATTCAGGCGGCTCTTCTAAGGTTTTTAGAAGTGCATTTTGAGCCTGCTCATTCATTTTTTCTGCTTCATCAACCATAAAAATCTTATATTTTGCAGTATATGGCTTTATCTGCATTTCACTTATAAGCTGCGAACGTATATCATCTACACTAATTACACTCTTTTCGTGCGTAACCTTTATGAAGTCAGGGTTGTTGCCGGTATCCATCTGTATGCAGGAACGACATTTGCCACAGGGTGCCCCTTCTATTTTTTCACAAAGAAGCCCTTTTGCAAAAATCTCTGCCGTAAGTCGCTTTCCAATTCCATCATCACCATGAAAAATATAGGCATGGGACGGTCTGTCAAGTTTAATGGCATTTTTCAAATGATTAATAATTCTTTTTTGTCCTACAATATCCTCAAATCCAGCCATTTAATTCCTGCTTTCGCTCTCTATATATGCGACGATTTCCTGCACGCAGGTATCAAAATCGTCATTTATAAATTTCTTATTTATTCCAAGATTCCTAAGAACCTCTTCTGAAAAGTCTTTTTCATCAGCTAAAAATCTTCTGCACATTTCTGCATATGCAGGCTTTTCCTGCTTTGCTTCTCTTTTCATTGCACGTCTGAGTCTTTCGCCATCATCTATTTCAATATAGACAGGTCTTACAAGCTCTTCTCCGAAATATTTTCGAATATTTCCATAAGCCTCGGGCGTGACTATGATTATGCTGTCATGCGCAGCTAAATCTATCTGTCCGTCATCGCTGGTGAAATAATGCCAATCACCATAGATGGTATGATAAACTCTTTTTTCAATTATCTTTCCTGCCTTATCGAGCTCATTCATCCTGTCTACAGATACGAAATGGTATTCATTGCCATCTGTTTCCATTGCTCTTTTAGGTCTCGTGGTATAAGATACAACCGGCTTTAAAATAGGTTCCTTTAACCCTTCGTTTACAATTTGCAGAACCTCTTTATAAATATGGTCCTTGCCTGTTGCACTTTTTCCCATTACTAAAAACAGCTTTCCCAATTGAATAAGCCCCCTAAATCATCTTTTTGCTAAGTATATAAATTCCGTCATTATCAATGCCATATATTTCAGCACCTGACTTAATTTCGGTCTTTATGAAGCTTAAAACCTCCTCGTTAATCAGCTCTCCGGCAGTAACTATCGGTACTCCCGGCGGATAGGCTGTAATTGTTGTTGCCGAAATAATTGCGGAATAATCATCTGACGCCTTAATGGAGTCTATATCTGAAAAGCTTTCAGCTTCAGCAGCCTTAGCTTTTACAGCCTCTTCTAAAGCTTCAAGACTTATCCACTCAGACGGAAGCTCTTCTGCCCTAGAGGGATTTAAACGTTTTTCTGCTTTTGGAAATTCCGGCAGGCTAAGTATGGAGGTTTTTTCATTCTTCAAAGCTTTTTCATTCTTCAAAGCTTTTTCATTTTTCGAAGCCTTTAAGGTTAAAGCCACTAGTGCTTTTTTTAATCTTTCAAAGCCTTCATTCGTATCACAAACCGACGTAAGCAGCAGACAGTACTCACCTTCGTACATCTCTGCTACCAGACCATAATCACGATAAATTATATCATATATTTGTCTACCTGTCATTGACAACTTTTTGCCGTCTATCAGGATTTTTCCCGGATCACGCATTACATTGCGGACTTTTTCCGGGTTCTTTTCTAAGCTTATAGGCAAAAGCAGCCCTGAAAGCTGAGCTTCTGCAAAGGAATAGATGTCTTCTAAGTTTTTTTTGTAAGCTGCAAATAATCTGTCTGCATTTTTCTCCATATACAGAATACATTCTTCTATCGAACTCATCAGTACATAAGAGGGTGAGCTGGTTTCATATATGTCAAGCGCCCTTAACAAATCACGATAAGCAATCCGATTTGAATTTCTATGAAGAATTGCAGTCTGTGTCATGGCCGGAAGAGTTTTATGCAGACTCTGAATTACCAAATCAGCTCCCTGGTATAAAGAGCTTACTCCAAAAAAAGATTCATAAGAATTCTTTCCACTGGTATTCTTAGTATGAATAAATGGAAGATGAGCTCCATGGGCTTCATCGACAATAAGTGTCACATTCCTTTTATGACAAATTTCTGAAATAGCTTTAATGTCACTAAAATATCCTTCATAGGAAGGTGAGGTGATGATTGCTGCGGCGATATCCTCATTTTCTTCAAGTGCTGCTTCCACATCCTCTGCTTTTATAAGTCCTTTTGTGGGATAGACATAAACCGGATTTAAATTCCGAAGCATGACTGCATTATATACACTTAAATGGCAGTTACGCGCCATTAAAAGCCTGCCAGCCCTTGGCACAGCTACATGAATTGCCGAAAGCAGGGCTGCAGTTGAGCCATTTACTACATAGATTGAATCAAGTGTTCCATAAAGCTTAGCTGCATGCTCCATGCTGTTCTTTAGAATACCTGTCGGATGGTGAAGGTTATCAAAGCCCTCAATTTCAGTTATGTCAGTCTGATAAGCATCCAGTAAATTTAAATTCCTTTTATGTCCCGGCATATGCATAGGATAGTTTTCCTGATTGCAATGTGCCTTTAATTTTTCTAATAAAGTCATTATATCTTCTTTCAATTTTATCTGAGAAACTAACATTCAATTGTGAGGGAGCTGCCTTCATTGCTATTCTTCACGCGAATTTTTTGTGGTATGCTCTCTTCAAGCTTGGCCACATGAGAAATTACGCCAATAAGCCGGTTGCCCTCTGTCAACTGATTTAGTACTCTGATTGCTGTATCTAAGGTACCGTCGTCAAGTGAGCCAAAGCCCTCATCTATAAACATTGCATCAAGCTTCCTTCCTCCTGCATGAAGCTGCACAACATCAGAAAGTCCAAGCGCCAGCGACAGAGAGGCTAAGAAGGACTCTCCTCCGGACAATGAAGACGCTGCTCTTTGCTGCCCTGTATTCATATCCAGCACTTCAATTTCCAGGCCTGCCGCCCCATTTGTTCTTGAAGCCTCTAGCTGATGTACAAGCTTGTACTTTCCTCCACTCATAACATCAAGTCGTACATTGGCCATTGCAAGAATTTCCCTAAATACCGCACCCATTACAAATCTGTCAAAGCTCAGCCTACCACCTTCACTCTTTGAGCCGACTGCCAAATCGGCAAGCTCTTTAAGACGCTTATAGGCAGCATCGGTCTTTTTCAGATAACTGTTTGCTTCTTTCACCTTTTCTTTTACCTTTTTGTGATTATCACGCAGGTTTTCCAATTTTCTACAAGAGTCAGAAGCTTCTTTAATACGTTCTTCTGCAATATAAATTTGCTCTTCAAGTAAAGCTATGTCAGTATATTTCAGATTTTTAGTCTGTTCACTGAGCTCTTGAATTCTTTTTTTCACCGATATGCAGCTTGTTTTATAAGCCTGCAATTCTTCATTTGTTTCTTCAAGCCACCGCTGTGGATCTTTTGGTTGTGAGAAGTCTAAAAATTCTTGGTAATCCTGAGAGTCCTCAAAGCCTGCCTGAATATAAGCCTCCTTAAAGTCACGTTTTGCCTCTGTCAGCTTTTGTTCTAAGCCTGGCAAGCTATCCTGCCTACCTTTAAGATTACCGGTAGTTTCAGTAAGCTTTTCCTGTGCCGATTTTTGCGATTCTTCATGCTTCCTTACCAGCTCTTCCAAGCTTTGCTTCTCTAAGCTCCATCTTCTTTGAGTCTCTTTAGCCTGATTTTCATTAGGAAAGCTTAGCTGTTTTTTCAGCTCTGAAATTGTAGCTTCATAAGCTTTTGCATTAGCAGATTCCTTATTTTTATCCTCTGAGAGCTTTTTAATGGCAGCCTTGAGATTTTCATTTTTCTCCTGCAATTCTTCCTGCTCTTTTGTCAGCTTTTTATGGTCCTTCTGTTCTTTACATAAAATATCATATTTATTTTTTTCGTCAGTATATATCTTATATAGTTTACTATAATTTTCTATAATATACTGCTCACTAGTAAGCTGAACCCAGCCTTCACAAGCAGGTAGTACTTTCGTACTGTCCTCTAAAATTGCTTTCTGTGAAATTTCAAGCTTACCACTTAGTAAATCAACCTCGCTTTTCTTTTGAGCTCTTTTGTTCTCCAGCTCGTCTAATTTTTTCTTAGCTTCATCCAGTTCTTCCTTTGTCGGTGTATTTTTATCTCGCTTTGGGAAATAATGCTGCTCTCCTGCCAAAATTCTCGAATTACATACAGGACAAAAAGCACTACCCCATTCGTCTAACTCTTTTTCTAAGTCTTCAGCCAAAAGACCGGCCTGTCCATTTATAAATGCCAGATAAAGCTTTTGATGCTTTTCCGCAGCAGAAGCAGCACTATTTGTCAAGGATTTTAGCTCTTCAGTCTGTTTATCTAAAATTGCTTTTTGCTCATAATAAGCTTTTAACTTTTTATTAAGTGAAATCAGAGCATTAACATCTTCCAAGGCTTTTATTGCAACATTTTTCTGAGCTTCTACTCTTACATCTATATCAGAGCTCTTCTCTATTTTTTCCTTAATCTCCTTTAGGCTAACTTCAATTTCTTCCTCTTTTTGCTGTTTTTGTTCAAGCTCTTTTTCTAAAGAATTATTCTGCCTTAATGAGTCTGCTAAGGCTTTCTGCCTGTTTTCAAGCTCATCATATTTTGGCATTGCACTTTCAAGATTTTGAAGAGCATTATCAAGTTTTCTAATCTTCTCTTTATTCTCCTTATCAGCCTCAACCAACTTCTTGGCTTTATTTAATTCTTCTTCCTGCTCCTCTATTCTTTTTTGAAGTGAAGCTATTTCTTTTTTTGCCTCGTTGACGGCGACGTATGCCTCGTACCGGCGTTCTTCCTTTGGCTTTACTTTATTAAATACACACTCTACCTTATCATATTCGTCTTTAAGAAGCTTCATTTCATTCTCTTTTAAAGCCAAGCTCTCCTGCTCTTTATTTTTATCTTCAAGCTCTTTTAAAAGACTATTGTTCCCTGCTGCCTCACCCTTTTTAAAGGTCAAATCCGATTTTTTAGCTTCCTCTTTTCTACGAATTTCATTAAGCTCCTCTAATTGCTTCACTTCCTCATTGATAAGCTTGCTCAAATTTGCTAACAGCTCCGGATTGTCAGGAAGATAGTCATTTTTATCTGCATCAGCAATTCCCTCGGGCATAATGAAAACATTCTGCAAAGCATCATTTCTTTTATCAACATATTCTTCACGACGTCCATACAGCTTGCCCTTTGCAGCTTCTAAAAGATTTTGATAACGTACATAGGGCTCATTGTCAAAAAGATTTCCCAGTATTTGATTTTTTTCATTACTTTTCGCCTGTAAAAATTTCTTAAACTCACCCTGAGCCAGCATGACAATTTTTTTAAACTGCTTAGCATCCATTCCGAGGATTTCTGTGCAGCGTGCGGTTACAGAACCTGCTTTTGTTATTGGATTTACATTTCCTTCTTCAGAAAAATTTGCATTTGGTTCACTTACTTCTCTATATTGATCTTTTGTCCCCTTGATTTTTGGGAAATGAAATTTTCTCTCTACCTTATAAGTTTTTCCACCATGAGAGAATTCCAACTCAACTACAGTATCAGTTTCTTTTGATACATAGTCAGAATGCATCTTATTAACAACTCTATCAGAACCACTTGCTTCGCCATATAGCGCAAATACTATGGCATCAAAAATAGTAGTCTTACCTGCGCCTGTATCACCGGTGATAAGATAGAGCCCATTAGTCAGTTGGCTAAAGTCTACTGTCGTTTCTTTTGCATAGGAACCAAAAGCTGTCATTTTTAATTTAATCGGTCTCATTCTCATCCTCCTGTTTTAATACAAAATCAAGCAATTCATCAACTTCTTTCTCGCTTGGAATATTTTGGTCATTAAATTCTCCTCGTCGCACCATATCTTCTGCTAATTTTAAAACGGCCTGCTTACTCTCATCTGGCTGAATACCGCCATTAAGCTGGGTATAAAAATCTGAAAAAAGCTCCTCTAAGGATTTAGCTGCTACATCTTTCGTTGTCTCTAATGATTCCACCGAAGAAAATCGATAATATTCACTGGTCAGCGCCATTAAGATGCTATGTCGATTTTCAAACATTTCATGAAGGTTTGTTGAAATGTCTAGATCAACAGGACGGTCTTTCAAAACGATGCGAATATATTCACCCTCTGTCTTATTATTTGTCTCAGCGTTAATAATATCGTTATAGTCGCCCTTTATTTCTCTTAAAGGATGCAGTGGCTCTATGGTTTGAGTTGCAATTGATACCTCCGTTCCTTTTTTGCCAAGCTCTACTAAAACAGGCCCTTTTTTCTTCTGTCTGGTCTCATCAAAGTGATAGCACAATGGCGAGCCTGCATAACGTACGGTATCACGTCCTACTGAATAAGCTGAATGAATGTGACCTAATGCAACATAATCAAAGCCGTCAAAGGCAGTATAGTCAATTCCGTCAATTCCACCCACCATGGATTCTGAGCCACCTCTTTCAGCTTCCTTGCCTCCTTGGGTTACATTCTGATGAGCTACCAGCACATTTCTCTTTGTAAAATCAATATTTTGACTTTCAAGCAATCTTCTGACTGCCGTTTCATAGTCACGAATGCTGTCATCCTCAAGCACAGCTGCCACCAGATGTGGAAATACGTATGGCATAAGCCAAAAGGTGACCGGACCATACTCATCTTCCAGAGTTACATGTGGCAATTCTTTAGAAAGTGTACCTGAAATATGTAAATTTTGCTTTGCCAAAAGGCTTCCGCCAAAGCTAAGCCTCTGCGCCGAATCATGGTTGCCTGCGACCATAAGAAGAGGGATGTCAAGGTTTGAAATCTCCGTCACCAGCTTATCCAGTAACTCGACCGCCTCTCCTGACGGAGCACTTCGGTCATAAATATCCCCTGCAATTACTATTGCATCAGGCTTTAAATTCTCTGCCAGGGTAATAAAGTCCTCGACCCATTTTCCCTGGTCTCCATTTCCCAATAATGATACCCCATAAAGTGACTTGCCAATATGCAGGTCTGATAAATGTAAAAATCTCATTTTGCTTCTCCTCGGTTGTAGTATATAACAGAGCCTAACGAAAATTCTGTTTTTAATTCTACTATTTTAAGTTATTATCAAATATTATTCCAATCAACACCTTCAATTACATCTAAAATTGCTTGCTTTATTTTGCCCTTTAAATAAACCTCGTTAAGCTTATTTTTAGAATACTGTAAATAGGTTCCTTTGGTGCAACTAACTATTAGTGCAACAAAATATCTTTCCCAACTGACATATTCTTCACTTTTAATATAATCTTCTGGATGTAATAATATATCCCGAAGTTCTTTACCATCAATCTGACCAGATTTTAGTATTAGCCATTCAAAAGATTCCGGAAGATAACACTTAACAGACTTTTTCCAACCCATCATTTTTGAAAGTTCATTCATTTCAGAACCTATGGCTGCTCCGTCGGCAATAATTAAAATTTCTTGACTTTGCTGTGAAGTCATTTTAATCAAATTAGACTTTCCTTTTGCGGTTAAACAGTTTATTCCATGTTCCTTAAATACCGAATAAAAAAATTCATAGCCTGCATTGGAATCTTCTACAATTACCATTTCGGGCTTGATTTTATTGTCAGTTAGTTCTGTGCTATAAATCTTATAAGTTTCATTATAAGTTCTTTTTAAATCATGGTACTTGCCTGAAGTATGTATTCCATATATTTCTTCAACCGAATATGGTAAATTAGGCAGACTCTCTCGAGTTACTATTACGAAATAATTATCAGATTCTTTTACCATTCTTGCAAATTCTATTGACTTTATAAAAATATTTTCCTCGTCAATAAAGATTATATGCTCATGAGTACCAGCTAAAATCAACTGCCAATCATTTCCTCTCAACGTTCTGCATGGACATTTACAGATTACATCTATCCCCGAACCTTCTCCTAAAGTAGCAGCTTGTTCAATTAAATTCACCAAAGTTGTCTTTCCAGTTGCACTATCACCTTGAATGATAGTGATATTGCGACGTATATTTAACTCATAACGTATCCTGTTGTTCTGTACAACAATATGGTATTGACCTCTCATTTTTATCGCTCCTCAATCCTAAATACTTCTGAAAGGTATTCTTCATAACTGTGAACTACTTTGCCAGTATTTAACATAAGTGCAGTAAACTCTCTGGCATTACTAAAATCCATAATATGATGAAGATTAATTGTTAAATCTTTTGTTCTACCTATTTCATTAATCCACTTGCTACAATTATCTCCACAGACTGAAGCATTAAATATTTTTCCGGACTCATCAAAAGCCATAAGAATTAAAGTTTTAACTCCTCCTGAAATTTCTTTTACAGAAATTGGTCCTAATACCGGACTCTGAATCAGATATGGTCCTATCACATCTGATTTGTCTATATCCTTTATCATCTTGACAGTTAAAGGGTCTGTTATCCAATCATCCTCATAACGATTATCAAAATAAGTTGGTGGATGATATATCGAATTTTCAATTTCTCCAAATACTATCTTTAACATAATTTTTCCTCTTTCAAAACACTCAGGTAGTGTCAAATGACAGCTATATTTTTTTATTTACACCAGTATAACACAAAGTCGGTGCGAAAGGAAATCCCATCTTAAAATTTTCCAACATGTTATATATATATTAGGTTGGGGAGCATTTAGTAATATATATTCAAAAAATGTTCCCCAATCTTCATTGACTATTGGGGAACATTTTGATATGATATCAGCAATAATTGTTCCCCAAAGGAGGAGAGACAATGGCTGTACAATATAGTGAGATACAAGAATTGCTTAGAAGTCGTGCCGACCTGCATACAAGACTCAGATATTCTTGGACGGCAATAAACGGGCTTCTGTCATTTTTGCAAACCATTATCTTATTGCGCATGGCGGTGGTTTCTTGGTGATTCCAGAAAAAGAAGTGCCGGAATTCAAACAATTGCTTATAAAATACTATGAGGGCGAAGATATCGCTGTGATTGCAGCATTTATAAAAGCACACTGCTGGAAAACTATACAATCCTAAGCAATTCGCTGTGGCAACAATGTGGGTGTGACACTACAATTTATTGTAGCACGAATCCATGAATTTTTATATCTCTTAACAAAAAAGACACCCATTGTAGTTAGTATAACATAAAACTGGTGCGAAAAGGAATCCCATCTCTAAATTTCCCAACTTGTTTTATAGCTATATTAGTTTTGTAATCAGATACAAAATGCAGCATAAAGTGGGACACTTTTTTTCCCATTTTCAAAGCCAAAGTTCTTTGTAGAGAGCTTTATTGCGTATTCCGGCTTATATGTCTCCATATAAATCTTTAAGCTTTTAGCTTTAGTATTGTCTGCTGATTTGACCTCTATTGGAATCAGTTTATCATCAAGCTGAATCACAAAATCTATTTCTGCTCCTCTGTCTGATGACCAATAATAAGTTCGATGGCCATTTATGCTAAGCTGCACATTTACATAATTTTCAACCATTCCACCCTTAAAATCATTTAATTCGTCTCCCATATAAAGGATATCGCCTGCTGTTAAATTCTTTTTTGCTGCAAGTAAGCCTAAATCTGAAACATATATTTTAAAGGAATCGATATCCCGATAATTTTCGAGAGGCTTTTTAATCTGTTCTAATTTGTATATCTGCGATACAATTCCAGACAGACAAAGCCATTCAATTGCATTTTCAAATTCTGAAGCTCTCCCACCTTTTTTAATAAGCTTGTACTGAAAACGTGTATTTTTTTTTGAAAGCTGCACTGTAATATTATCATAAGTAAGTCTGGTTTTTTTGATTTCGTTTAAATTATTATATTTGCTCATGTCATTTAAGTAGCTTGTAAGGATTGTATCCTGAGTATGACGAACAAGTATATAATCTCCTGTTTCAGAAAACTGTGCTACACATTCCGGCATCCCCCCAACCACCAAATACTGACGATAAAGGTTCATAGCCGCATTGTGTAATGCTGTCGGTAATGGTGCATTAGTCTGAAAGCATATTTTTATCTGATTTACCAAATCAGCTTCGCCCATGGCAAGCATAAATTCTTCCATATCTAATGGATAAAGTGTTTTTATATCTACCTTGCCCACAGGAAACGAAAATCTTTTTCTGTTAACAGCAACACCAAGCAAGCTGCCTGCTACAATAATATGATACTCAGATGCTTCTTCACAAAAATATTTGAGTGAAGTCAGTGCTCTTTCACAAAGCTGCACTTCATCAAAAACTATTAGTGTTTTTTCTCTTACTATGGTCTGACCGGAAATATGAGACAAAACCGGAATCAGATAAGCCGGACTAATATCTTCCTCAAAGGTTGCGTTCAGGTTTGGATTCGTCTCGAAATTAAAATATGCGACATTCTCATAATGAGAACGTCCAAACTCCAAAATTGAATATGTCTTTCCAACCTGCCTGGCTCCTTGTAATATTAATGGCTTACGATATTTATTTTCTTTCCAGGCTTCTAAAAAAACATTGATTTTCCTATACATATTTAATCCTCCCTAAAGATGATATTAATAGTATAATGAATATTCGTGTAATTTTCAACGTATTTTTCTTAAATTTTCGCACTAAAGTGCGTGAATATTTAATCAAAAATTACATTCTGAATCACTTTTCCGCAAGGCTGTTACAGGCAAGAAGTCTGCCATGATTTATAATCGTAACTCTGACAGCATCACTCTTGGAGCTTCCTTAAATAAGAAGAGGATTAACACAAATGTTAATCCCAAAATAGCTTACCTCTCATTTCTTGCCATAAACTATGATATTCCTATTATCAGCGAAGTCATGACATGGTTTGAGAGCTGCATTACACGCAATTATGCTAATCCATATCTGTCAAATATGCTGGGAGGTGGATTTGAATGAGTTTGAAACCGCCCAAGAAAAGTGACCTTGATAAAAGCTGGATGAAGGCTAGACGCGACAACCATAAGAAAATCCAACCGGAATATCATCTTATCGCTCCTCAAACTTTATCCAAAGATGCCATAAACTTCATTCCTTTTCCATTTTCCAATGGTTCAAATCGGTAATCAATATGTAACATACCAAACAGCTGTTTTACGATTGACAAACCCAATCCATTTGACATCTTATTATCATTATTCCCCGAATAAAATGGCTCATAAATTTTATCCAATTCAGCCGCAGGCAGCGGAATACAGGTGTTCTCTATTATTAAAGTGTCCCCCTTGCAATACACATAAATCCGCCCTTTCCCCGGTGTATAATTGACTGCATTTGATACGATATTAGATACTGCCTTTTTTAAAAGACCTGTCCTGGTCTGCACAAAAAAATCCACGGGAATTTTCTCAACATATTCAATCTGTTTTGAACGTATAATCATCATATAATCAGACGTCACATCATAAACCAATTCTTTCACATTGCATACCGTAACCTGCTCGCTGTACTCCACCATTGAAAAAGACAGCGACTCTTTTACCAATTCCACTGCTTTCTCCAAAAATTGACGGCACTCTGTTAAATACTTTTGTTGATTCGTATTATATGGTGGAATTTCATGAATCATACCCTCCAACAAAGCATTTGCAGCTGCCAAAGGCGTTTTGAGTTCATGGGAAAATGTTCGAAAGAAACCAATCTTCCGATTCTCCGCATCAGAAAATTTCCTAAGCTCTGTATTTAATGTATCAATCGTTCCTTTTAATTCTTGATATAATTGATTGATATCCTGGCTTAGTTGCCCTATCTCATCAGAAGAATTAACCGGTATTTCAACATTTTCTTCCAAATACGACATTTTTCTTGCCAATATACTAATCTGTTTAATGGGCTTTATATATATCTTCGAAAACACAAAAGCAAATACAAAAGCAAATGCAATGCAAATCACACATGCAACTGGATAAATGCGAATCATTACTTCCTTTGCCTCATTCAATGGCTGAAGTGGAACCATAACTGTCAATGTCCTGTCAGAACCATCTTTTAATACATAACTACATTCAACGCTAACTTTTTCATACTCCGCAACTCCATTTCCATTTATTTCCACAGCTGCGCCGGCTTCATCACCCGAAAGCTCTGTGGAATCCCAATTTGTAACAATATAATTTCCCTGATAAAAATCAAATATCACTTCATCCACGTCATTACGCAATTCCAAATCTATCCCATTCTGTTGGGCATATACCGATAACAGTTCCGTTTCCTCCCCAAAATCAGTTACTAATGCAAACTGTTTTATAAAATCATTTGTTAAATTCTGATACTGCTCTTTCTTATAACTTTTATAAAAATCCGGAAGAAGTAGATATAATAAAAAATAAGCAATTACAACCATCAAACTCAAAATCGTCATCGTCATGTAAAATACTTTCCAAAAAATTTTAAGTTTTCTCATATGTATAAAATCTACCACCCTTCTGATTATATAAACCCTTGTAACCGATATCCTACACCTTTTACTGTTACAATTATTTCATTACCTAATTTTTTCCTGATATTTTTGATATGGGTATCTATTAGTCTATCCTCTCCGACATATTCATTTCCCCATACAAAATCCAGAATCATATCGCGAGTCACTACCTTGCCATGATAATCATATAAAAGTTTTACGATCTGAATCTCCTTCGTCGTCAGCTTTATTTCTTCACCATTTTCAGATGTTATAACAAAACGCTCAAAATCAAATAAAAAACCGTTAATCTTCACAATACTGCTATTTCCATAGATCCGTTCCACCAATGCCTTCACTCTCTTTGTCATGACAACTGGAGATACTGGTTTATCTACATACTCATCCGCTTTTAGATCAAAACTCTGCATCTGCGTATACTCGTCATCCAATGCAGTAAGAACAATTACCGGCACAGACGTTGTTTTTCGTATTTCTTTTAAAAAAGCAAGTCCATTTCCATCTGGCAGCATTACATCCAAAATAACCAGATGAATATCCTGTTTCATATACTCCCTTGCTTCCAGAATCGTGTATGCTGAATATACTTTGTAATTTTCATATTTCAAAAAATTTGCAAGTACATCATTTTGAGTTTTATCATCTTCCACTATTAAAATTTGTATGTCCATATCTCATATCTCCAATTTATAATATGAATTGAGGTGTCGAAGCCACCTCAATCAAAGCGGATATTCCGGGTCCGCTTCGCTACTTGCTCATAACCTTAAAGCCACTTCGTGGCCCATCAGTAGGCGTCCAGCCTCCTACTGATGCTGAAAAGTCAGATAAGGTTAAAAACGGATTGTACCTTAAAAATTTATGGTTATAAGGTTATCCGAATTACTTTTTATTCCTATGCTGTCAACTGAAAAAAAACATTCAAGATGATTAACACTCCACGAATTAAGCTTGCTAATACAACCTTTCCCTTAATATTCTCATAGCAAAAAAAAATGACAGCCCCCATTTCAACGAGATTACATAATACTGTAATGATAACTAAAGGAATTAATCCTATCAAATAATATCCAATTAAGAAGCTTAATGCATAAGATGTCATGACACCTAAAAATAACTTAAAATCCTCCACATCACATTTACATACTTTCTTAAATATAATCCGATATATCACAAATCCAATCACAAGAAAAATCAGCAAACACATTGTCAATATTCCAATAAAAAAATAAGAGATTTTTTCTGTGCTGATGGATACCTTGGAAGATAATTCATTGATAGAATTCATAATGTTTACATTGTTCTTTAGATACTTATCCATATACATATAGTATGAAACACATGTTGCTAAAAAAGTCAGAAATATTTCGGTTCCCCCTTGTAATTTATCTCTCTTTTCCATTTGAAATCACCTCATATAATTGATTATCATAACCAAAATATTGTATACCATTTTCTGTATAAATTCTGTCAAGCATAGAATACCCTATAACCGCAACCGCACTTTTCTCTGTGTAATCACTCTGCTCAAAAAATCTTCCCTTTTTTATATAAGACGAGTAATTGAAAACATCTTTTGTTCCATAGATTCCCCTTACAATTTCATTGTATTCTTCTGATAATCTCTTATATATCATAAAATCCCCTGTGTTAATCTGAGGAATATTGAAATCAACTACTTCTCCACAAACAGAAGACAAATAGTTACTAGATAACTGTATCCCCTGAACATTTTCCGTATACATCCCTCTCTGTAAAAAATCTTTTTGTTTAACTTCCATGTTGTACACACATAATACCAATACAAATACACCTACAAAGGTAAGCTGTAAATAGTATAATATCCACTTGAACGGTGCTCTTTTCATTAAACCAACCACTCCTCTGATACACTGTATAACAAAACAAACGAGTTTTTCATATAGTAGAAAATAACCCCGTAATATAGATTGGCTATATTACAAATAAAATTATATCTGTCCTAATTGTAGTTAGTATGAAGCATATCTGTATTTTATCTGTAGAAAATATGAACAAGCTACGCTTCCTCCAGCTCGCTAACGCTCATTATATCATGAACTTATATGCTTCGGCAAAAGTCCGAAAAAACTTCATTTTTTCGGACTCGCGGGCGCGTTCACATCATGCATGTATGCCTTTTCATGCAAGCATGAACGCCATACTTGCATGATGCTCACTTTTGCCTACGCGCACATTATATCATGAACTTATATGCTTCGGCAAAAGTCCGAAAAAACATCATTTTTTCGGACTCTGGGGAGCATTTAGTAATATATGTTCAAAAAAAATGTCCCCCAATCTTCATTGACTATTGGGGAACATTTTGATATGATATCAGCAATAATTGTTCCCCAAAGGAGGAGAGACAATGGCTGTACAATATAGTGAGATACAAGAATTGCTTAGAAGTCGTGCCGACTTGCATACAAGACTAAATTTGATGCCTTATGATGGTACACCTGAAATCAAAGAACGTGGTGA